>JBAZLT010000103.1:0-6015 GCA_041650115.1 Dehalococcoidia bacterium
ATTGCTGATGGGCATCGGGGAGTCGTCCTACAGCACGGGTTGCACCGCTCTGGTGTCAGCATATTTCCCCGAGAGGCTGCGCGCGCGCATGAACGGCATACTGACCGCCTCCGTGCCCGTGGGCGCTGTGCTTGGAACGATTGGCGGCGGCATTATTGCGGAGATGCTGGGTTGGCGCTATGCCTTCGGTATCGTGGCCATACCCGCCTTTATCATCGGTCTGCTGTTTATCTTCACGCTTAAGGACTACAAATCAGTCGACCTGACCAAAACCGTGGCCGCCGGCATAGACGCCGGGAAAAAGGTCAAGATGAAGGTCGTCGACATCGCCAAAGACATATTCAGCAAACCGTCTCTGGTCATGAACTTTATGGGATTTGTGGGGAATGTCTTTGTGACCACCGCCCTGATGACCTGGCTGCCGACTTATTTCTATAAACTGATGGACAAGCCCAATATGGAGACTGCCGCCATGCAGACGGCGGGCATATTCATTCTGGCCGTCGTCGGCGCTCCCATCGGTGGTATTGTGACCGACGCGATACGCAAACGTGTAAAGAGGGCGAGGATGATTGTCCCCGCCATTACTTCGGTAATCGCCGCATCATTACTTTTTATTGCCTTCTCATTGCCGCCCGGCACTTCCCAGTATATCGTGCTGCTCGGCATGGGATTCTTTGCGCCCTGGTTCTACGGCGGCGCAGCAACTGTGACACAGGACGTGGTGCATGCCGGTCTGAGAGCAACCTCTTACGGGGTCGCCAACGTTGTACAGAATCTGCTGGGCGCCTCTCTCGGCCCCATATTCGTCGGTGTGATTTCCGACAGGATCAACCTTGCCACGGCCCTGCAGATGCTGCCGATTTTCATGGTATTCGGCGGAGTCATGTTCTTCATAGGGTCGTTTTTCTATCTGCGGGACGTGGATCGCGTCGAGAAAGTGGCAGTGGAATTCAAATAGAATACAATATGATATTGTGTTTTTGCTGCTGAGAAGGTTCAGTCTTTGACGACAAAATTGAATAATAGAATAATAATTCCTGATCGGGGAGGTGATTTATGACTGCTATCGCCATACTGGAATTGCTGACGGGCGTCGGCCTGATAATGTTCTGGATACTCTTTTTTACGGGAAGCATGGCGCCTAAAAATCCTCCGAAAGGATATCTCGAGTACGAGCATTCCTTTCCGCTGCCGGATGGATTGCTGGCTGTGCTGCTGCTGGTGGCGGGGATACTGCTGCTGCTGAATGTTTCCCTGGGCGGCAGCCTTTCGCTGATAGCGGCCGGCGCGCTGATATTTCTGGGGGTGCTGGACTTCAGCTTCAATATCCAGAACGGCATATACAAGATCTCCACAGGTGACCTGATATCCAACGCCTTTATCAACCTCTGGTGCGTTGGCTTCGGCATCGCCATCATTATCTGCTTAATCTAGCAGGGTAATAAGCACAAAGTAAAGGGCGCGGGTGATATCACCCGCGCCCTTTACCAAACGATTATCCTGTTTTTTACAGATTGAACGGCCTGTTGATGACCATTTTCAGCATGGCGGGGGTGCCCTCAGTAATCATCAGGCAGGCGGCGTCGCGATAGTAGCGCTGCGCCCTGTTGTCCAGCATCAAACCGTAACAACCGAACATCTCCATGCAGGCACGGGCTACGCGCATATTCATCTCCTCGGCGAACAGCTTTGCCATGGCGCTGTAACGGAAGGCATCCTGGTCTCCGCGCACGTATTTCCAGCCGGCCTTATATACCATATTGTGGGCCGCTTCTATCTCGACCGCCATCTCGGCGAATTTGAATGATATGCTCTGGTGCCTCGATATAGGCTGGCCCCAGACCACTCTCTGTTTGGTGTAGTCCAGGGCGTAGTCGAAGGCTGACTGCGCGCAGCCTGTCGACCGCGCGGCGTGACAGGCCCGGCCCTGCGCGACAACCCACAGGAACATGGGCAGGCCGCGTCCGACCGTCCCCAGTACATTGTCGTCGGTGAGCTCCATGTCGTCATAAAAGACCTCCGCTTCATCAGACGAGCGCGATCCCATTTTATTCAAGCTTTTCCTGCTCCATCCCTTGGTCGGCCAGTCGATGACAAAGGATGTCATCCCCTGCGAGGGCTTCTTCGTCTTATCCGTCCATGCCAGTATCCACTGGTAATCGCAGATGCCCCCGTTTGTGATGAAGATGTTGGAACCATTCACGACCCACTTACCGTTCTTATATACCGCATTCGTCATGCGGCTGGCCGGATCGGAGCCGCCGCTGTGCTCGGTGAGCGCAAGGGCGCTGATCCAGTCGCCCCTCATGGTCGGAGGGATGTATTTCTGGCACTGTGCCTTTGTGCCGAACGTCCAGACAGCCGGCGCCACAGAGTAGGCGCCCAGGCAATAGCTCTCGGCCAGGCCCAGCGAGACCCTGGCAGCTTCCTCGTTGAGTATCATCTGTTCCACCAGGGTCATCTCGGCCCCGCCGTACTCCTTGGGACAGGTGATGAGGTTGTATCCCAGTTTGCCTGCCTTGGGCATAATAATGTCGCGGGGAAACTCTCCTTTCAGGTCATACTCGTCGGCCAGGGGGCCCATTTCCTTCTGGCAGAACTCCCGTACCGCCGTCTGGAACATTTTCTGCTGTTCGTTAAACTCGAAGTCCATAAATCTCTCCTCTCTCAGTCAATTGATGAATGTGTTTCGTTTGATGGGATATCCGTCTGCATGCGACTTATTTGAATATAATTTGCCCTCCCGCAGTGTTTATTATTTGGTGCTGAGGTTATGTGGCTGTGCCTTTGCTCAACCGGCGTCAGGGTATGGTCGCGACATCTCTGAATTTCTCATCGTGCAGTGGAATGATGATATCGGCAGTCTCTTTTATTCTGCGCAGGCTGTCATAAGACTCGAGCAGGTCAGTGTATATGCCTACCAGTATCACCGGCATGAACTGCGCTACATGCTCCGGGGGATTGAAGTTCCTGTCTACCGTGCACAGGCCGGAGATGATGGCGGTGCCTCCGGATGTTTTCACGCTGACGGACTGTCCTCCCGGCGTGTGCCCCGGCGTCAAAAGCACTGAGAGGCCGTCGTGGATCTCTGTATCGCCCTTAACTTCGACGAAATTCAGGTTGTCGTAGTACTGGCGCATATACCCGAGCATGGGCATAACAGGGTGCGTTTTCCTGGCGAATTCCAGCTCTCTGGACTGGACCAGGAATCTGGCCTTAGTGAATTTTCTGGCCAGTTGAATATGGTCGAAGTGGAGGTGCGTTATGATAACGAGGTCTATGTCGCCCGGCTGAACGCCGAATTTGTCTAAACCGGTCTCCAGACTCTGTATATCGGTGATAGGGATCTTACCCTTGGCCTGCGATACAACTTCGATATCACCACCGGCATCGACGACTATTTTCTCCGGCGCACCCTCTATATACCATACATAGTTCAGCGCGGTCCCCTGCCGCCCGAAGCCGCGCTGGAAGGTAACCAGGGACTTCTCCCCCTGCATCTCGAATAAAGGTACGGGATGAATCTTGTATTCGGCCATAAACTATTACCCCCTTTGCGGCAAGTGAGCGTTCATATGAACGACCAATCATTCATTAAATATGATATCTATATTCGCATGTTTTGTCAATATAGATTGCACATTTTATGGGAATAGTTACGCAGGCATCCAACTGCAATTATCTGAAAGGCAGCGATACAGGTATAATATGATCGCGTCGTATTTCAGGTACGGGGCTTCTGTTCCTTGAGCTGCTTCTCGATACTCTCCTTATAGCTTGCAGGCATTCCCTGATACGTGCTTGCCTCGGCTCCGTATACAGGGATGGGGTAGCGGATGCCGCGTTTGGAGATGGATTCAAGGCCTGCCAGTATCCTGTCCAGATCGGTTGCCTGGAAGGCTATCTCGAGCTCATCCTCGTAGGCATGCGCGTAACGCATCTCGGCATAATCTGGTATGGCAAGCGATGGCTCCTTCGTCAGATAGCAGTTGCCGACTGATACTGCGCAAGAGGACCCTCCTGTGACGATGCACTTCACCAGGTTATAAGGTTTCCACTGGTAGCCGTTTATCAGCAGTCCGATCTGCTGCGGATTTCCATAGACGAGGATAATGTCGGGATCGATATAGTCACGGTCAAGGGGTGATAAGACCAGTGCTTCGTGGCTGCCGAAAGGGATTATGGGGAACGTGCTGAATCGGTCGCGGGCATCCTCCTGTTTTTCGCACCACATACCGGTAGTCATGGAGCCGTCCCGGAGGTTCTCCGGAACGGGGGCCAGGCCCATCAGGAAAGAGCATCCCGGGACCGTATTATATGCGGTAACCGCCACAGTGCGGCCGAAAACGCGGGTCTGCATGAATCTCTGGCAGGTTGTGAGTATGCTGTCGTCTTTGCGGATCTTGGCGACCGTTTCGAGGTCACCCAGTTTCTGTAGGAACTTGATAGCTATGGGAAGCTCTCTTAACTTAAGCAGCCGGACCAGTTTGTCGGATTTCTCTTTCCATCCAGAGGGCATGGGATTCAGTCCTCCTTATCTTTAATACAGATTTTGGTAGATGAAATGCCCGGGCCTGCGGGTCTTTGCGGGAAAGGATGATATAAGCGACCTGAACCTGGCCCGATATCCGCGACGGGATAAGGTCCGGGCTGTGACTGATTTTCTATTTATTTAATTCGCCTGCAGACTGATATTTTCCGGTTATTTGCCGGCTTTATAGTTCTTCATAGCGGCCATAATATAGTCGCATTTGAATTCGGTATATTTATCCTGAGTGGCTTTGTCATCCACTCCAAACCATACCCTGGTTCTGAGCATCATGGTGTAAAAAGCATATGTGGCATAGGTTTCATCCATTTTGGCGAATTCCCCGTCTTTCATGCCCTTTCTGATAATACCCCTGATATACTCATCCTGAGAGTCCCTTATCTTGTTAATATATTTTCTGTGCTCGGGAGTCAGATCCCCCGTATACTTGATGAAAAGAAGCCTGGTCCTGCGTTTGCGTCCGATGGAAAAATCGGCGACACCTTTGACGATTGCCCTCAGTTTCTGTTCGGCGTTTAGATCCCTGCTATTTTCCACTTCATTTAACGATTTAACCAGCTGCTCTGATTCCTGTTTGAGTATCTCAAATAATATTTCCTCTTTGCTCGAGAAGTAGTTGTACAGGTTGGCCGGACCGAAATTGCATGCCTTGGCGATGCTTTTGATATTGGTCTTCTCGTAACCGGTCTCTTCGAAAAGTGTTCTGGCGTTATCCAATATCATCTGCTTCTGATAATTACTGAAGTCTCGCCGCGTTTTAATGGCCACTATAAGTGATCCTCCTGTTCTCTATTGGCGGTATTGCCGATTGCATGAAATATGATTTAATCACTTATATAATAACAAAAATATATTTATAAATAATAGTTCACATGAATGAGCAGGCGTTCATTATCCGCTGCTGTTTTCGATATCTTCCGATGTAGCCCTATCCAGCGCAAACATAGCTGCGCCAAGTGCACCGATTATCTGAGGCTCCTGCGGCACCAGTATTTTGCAGTCCAGCCTTTCTTCCAGCGCGTGGACCACGCCGATGTTTTTGGCCACTCCACCGGTCATCATCACCGTGGGTTTAACGCCGACATTTTCGATCATATTGCCGGTGCGCCGGGCGATAGCCCGGTGGATTGCCGCTATAATATCGATCTTATCTATCGATTTGGAGATCAGCGAGACTACCTCGGTCTCTGCGAAAACGGTGCACATGCTGCTCACTTCCACCTTTTGCTGCGACTTCAGCGAGAGCCGTCCCATTTCCTCGAGTTCGATCTCCAGCGCACGCGCCATCACCTCGAGGAAACGTCCAGTGCCGGCGGCACATTTATCGTTCATAGCGAATTTAGCCACATCGCCGTAATCATTCAGGCTGATGGCCTTGCTGTCCTGGCCTCCGATGTCTATAACCGTCCTGACCGCGGGGTCGACGTGAAGCGCTCCGCGGGCATGGCAGGTTATCTCGGTAA
>JBAZLT010000104.1:0-5989 GCA_041650115.1 Dehalococcoidia bacterium
GGCACTGCGCAGGGCGGACACCATCATTATCTGCGTTCCAACTCCACTCACAAAGACCAAGGAGCCCGATTTAACCTACATCGTCAGCGCGACCAACGATATCGCCCGTTTCCTGAGGCTGGGACATCTGGTTATACTTGAGAGCACCACTTATCCGGGCACGACGCGGGAAATAGTGCTGCCGATACTGGAATCAACCGGATTAAAAGTGGGAGTGGACTATTTCCTAACGTTCTCACCGGAACGCATCGATCCGGGCAGCCGGAAATTTACTATCAAAAACACCCCTAAGATAGTCGGCGGGATGGAGCCCACGTCAACCAAGCTCGCCGCACTGCTTTACCGCCATGTTTCAGACAGGGTGCTGGAAGTATCCACGCCGGAAGTGGCGGAGATGGACAAAGTCTTTGAGAATGTTTTCCGCAGCGTGAACATAGCCCTGGTCAATGAGCTCGCCAAGCTCTGCGAAAAGATGAATATCAATGTATGGGAAGTGATCAAGTCTGCATCCACCAAACCCTTTGGATATATGCCGTTTTACCCGGGCCCGGGAGTGGGCGGGCATTGCATTCCTCTTGATCCATATTATCTGGCCAGCAAAGCCAGAGAGTATTTCTTTCATACCAGGTTCATTGAGCTGGCTGCCGAGATCAATGAAACGATGCCTGAATACATTGTCGAGCAAACAGTCGCCGCTCTCAATACACGGGGCAAAAGTCTGAAGGGCTCCAAAATCCTTATACTTGGCGTAGCTTATAAAAAAGACATCGAGGACGTCAGGGAGTCTCCGGCTCTAAGGGTTATCGAACTGCTCATGGAGAAGAAGGCCACGGTGCATTACCACGATCCATACATCCCGGTTTTTAAAGAGGGGAGCTTCAAGCTGCGCTCCATCAAATTGACTAAAAAGATGTTCGGCAACTACGATTGCGTTGTGATTGTTACCGATCACAGTTGCTATGACCTGAAATCGATAGCAAAGGAAGCCAGGTTGATATTCGATACGCGGGGATGCACGGTAGGCATGAAATCGGCGAACATTATCCGCCTCGGCGAATAGCTTTTTTCAGGTTTCCTGCAGCCCTGATTAAGCGCGCCTTGCCACTTTCCTTATCTGGTTATCCATTATCGATTCCACCAGACCGGGGAAAAGCCTTTTCATGTAATGCGTGAACTTCGTGCCTGATCCCGGCAGGATAAGGAATTGTCCCCTGCCCATGCCTGCTATCACCTCTCTGGCAACATCGATCGGTTTAATAAGGGAAGCAGATGAAGAAATCGCCCTGGTCTCCTCGGGTTTTATTCTATTTGACTTTTCCAGCATGGGCGTATCTACATCAGGAGGGCACAGCACGGAAACGGTGATGTTGAACCTCTTCAATTCGCTTCGCAAAGCTTCTGAGAAACCTATCACCGCGAACTTGGATGCGCTGTAAGCGGACAGGCCGTAAACACCTACGAAGCCGGCGACCGACGAAACATTAATTATGTACCCGCCCCGCTTCTTCATATGCGGCAGCAATATGGATACGGTATTCCAGGTCCCGTTCAGATTGGTATGAATGATGTCATCGAATTTGGCATGCGGGATATCTTCAAACCGCTGCGGGAATGAAATCCCGGCGCTGTTAATCAGAATATCCGGAGGGCCCAGATCGTTCACCGCTTGATTGAGAACGTTTTCCGCCTGGTCTCGCCTGGAGACATCAAGCACGAAAGCCTGGAAACGCTGCTCCTGCGCGATCCTGTTTACCTTGATCCGCGCAAGGGCCTCATCAAGCTGCTCCTGGCCGCGCGCGAAAACCGCCACATCTGCGCCTTTAGCGGCCAGCAATTCGGCACAGGCCAGACCTATGCCGCTTGACCCGCCTGTAATAAAGGCAACTTTCCCGTTAAACTCTTTAAACTTCGTCATCAGTCAACCACCTTCATCAGCTCGTTATTTTCAAAAAATGGCCGGTCGAGACTGAGCACCAGTTATATTTACCACCGCATGAGCAGCCGCAAAGCGCGGATCCCAACTGTGCCTAACCCAGGTCAACAAGGTTCTTCATGCCGGAGCGCAAACGTGAAAGCTGGATGAAGTGGGTAGGATTAATGAACAGCTCCGTCAGATTGGCGATATCATCGATGGTAGCACCTTTCTTAAGCAGGTATAGCAGGTACTGGAACGCGTCTTTGCCTCCGTACCCCACGTGCTGTGCTCCCAGGAATTTGCGGGTTTTGGCATCGTAGATAATCTTCTGGAAGCCTGACAGGTCGGTCCACTGATGAGCATACTGCATGCTTCCCTCCGCCAGCGGCAAAGGAAGCCAGTTCTTGTAGCCCTGGATCGGCATCCTGGCCACGAATACCTGACCAACCTTGTCGCGTGCTTCCTTCTCGGTCATGCCCACCCAGGTCGTCTCATAAAAAGTATGCAGAGTATCGGCAAAGAGCTCGGTCTCGAATTCTTCGGGAGAGCCCAGTATATTCTTAGCAGCCATCATGCCACCCTGCCTGGCCTTCCACATCTCCATAACGCCTCCGGTTATATCGCCGCTGGCGTATACCCCCGGTACGTTGGTTGCCATATGCTTGTCAATGACAATCTCCTTCTTGGGCCCGGTCTTCACTCCTATGGGAGTAACGATCTCGGAGCGCGGAGTGCAGCCGGTGCCCAGATACACCAGGTCGGCTTTTATCGTCTTCTCGACTCCGTCCTTGCCCCTCACCGTCACCGATTTGACCGAGCCGCTGCCATTGATCGATACAAGCGTAGTTTCATCGAGCACGGGAAGTCCCCTGATTTTCATCATACGCAGAGTATATTCGCGCGTGTCATCATCTATGGGGAACTGGCTGAGCGCCGGCATCATCTCGACCACGGTGGTATTGCAGCCTACCGCATTAAAGAAGGCCGCCCAGGGCAACCCGCTCTTGGAGGCGCCCACAACAACAACGTCTTTAGGCTCATAGTCGAGCTCCAGGAAGCTGGCATAAGTATATACGCCCTTAAGATCGGTTCCGGGCACAGGCGGCACGGAGGGGCCGGCGCCCGCAGCCACTATGATATTCTTTGTTTTGAACTGACCCTTGCCTTCAACCGACACGGTGTGTGGATCGAGGACGGAGGCACGTTGATTGAGCATGAACTGGAGTTTAAGCTGCTCCTTGCTCTGGTGAAACATGAAATCGAACACGTACTCACGTCCGATATGATAGTCCCTCAGTATAGGTAATATCTCTACCTTGCCGTTTTTCCTGGGGAATTTGGGCCAGTACTCTTTCTTATCCCATATCCTGGCCTTATCGAGCTCGACTGCGATCTCGTAAAGGTAATGATGCAGCACACAGGCATTCTTGCAGCACTTCCCGCCCAGGTGATTGTCCGCCTCGATGGTCAGCTGGTTTCCGCCCATGGCGCGGAAATACGAGGAGCCGAACCTGCCTGATGCTCCGCCACCGATAAATATGGCATCCCACTCTTTGGTGGAGGGATCATAATTGTCATACGGCCTTCTGTCGTCATAAAAAGTTGTCATTAGCTTTCTCCTGCATATCAGTCAAATGAGATTCAGTCCTTCAAAACGTGTGTGGCTGTACGCACGCAATCGAGCTTATTACAGGTTGTTTCCAGCTTGTCCAGGTTCCTGAAAGCCAGTCCGAAGTTGTCCTTATTAAGCTTAACTTTGCAGACAAAGCATTTCAGTTTTCCGGCAATGAGGTTGTCCCAGATACCCAGGTACTGCAGGTGGTCCTTGATCTCGCCCTGATAAGATTGAAGACGCATTTTATGCCTCCTGTTTAAATAAGCAATATTACTTGACGTGGAACCTGGGCCTGATCCTGGTCCAGAATGATGGACAGGCCATGATCCTCGGATTTTTCCCGACCACTTTCTCGGCTATCTTCATTGCCTCTTTGAAATCCCTGGCAGGAGTGCAACCGACATCCCTGGCAGAACCCGGTCCGCCGGTGCCGCTCACCTGCACCTGGGCCAGAGGATTATCCATGCCCGGCACACCCGCCATGATGATCTTATTGGCCTGGTTGAGGGCATACTCGCTTTCGTACATCAGCCAGAAGCCATGTACAGGCGCGTAGGCATAGGCATGACGGTATTTAAAGATCAGATCCTCCCGATGCCTGAACTCCTCTTCATAAATTGACAGCTCCCGCATGGAAAAACAGTTCCGATATAGATCGAGGATCTCTGCGTAAGAAGGATGGGACCTCTCGTCTATGGTGCCGTCGCAATGTGCCAGCGCAATGACAACACCGCCTTCCCTCAGCAGTGGCTTGTTAACCCACATGCGCACTGGTGCGCAGGCCGCGGCCAGCGCGATAAGCGGATTACTGGTCTCGCCGTAAAGCGAATAGCGCGGCACACCGTAAATCAGCACATCTGCCTGGGGCACTTCCATATGGTAGATGCTTTCGGCGAACTTCCAGGTGGGCTCGTTGATCTCGGGTGAATAACCGGCGAAAACACCGGCCGGGACACCCCCTGCGGTGGGGACGACATCGACATAGAACACGCGCTTGCCGGTGAATTTCTCGATCTGGGCCATGACGGCTTCCTTGTGAGCGCGGTAAAGCATGGTATGCTGGTTGCCGTGGCAGGAATCAGGATGGCCCACTACGGGAAATCCGTGTGTTGACGTCATGCTGCGTGTGCTGGGGAAACCGATGATAACGCCGGTGCCCGTCATGCCGCCCCAGTTCGAAACCACCACCGTGCCGGTATAAATAAAAAGATCTGAATCCTGCAGTGCCCTGTTATATTCCACATAATCGCCCAGCGCAGAGGTGCCCATATAGACAAGGTTCTCGTCGTCATGGCAATCATGATTATTAATCCTCGACGCGCTGCCGGCGGGCGCAAACCTGTCATACAGGTCTGCACCAAGGCAAGCCCTCAGCTGCAGGGGTGTCCACTTACAGTGATTCCCGCTGCCGCACAGTAAATATATGTTCTCCTCTTTTACACCTGCCTTGAGGAGCTCTTCGACAAGTATGGGTATGATCATCTGCCGCGGCTTGCCCGGCCGCGACGGGTCATCAAAACCGATGGTGACCCTGCCGTTGCGCGCCTTCTTAGCCAGTTCGGCCAGGGGCGGGGCTCCGATCGGTTTGGCAATAGCTTCACGTATAGCTTTTTCCGGGTCCTGCAGGGCTGGAGGATTGGGAATCTCACCTATTAACGTATCCCCGGGCACATCGATATCTATCTTCCTGTCCCAGTAATCTGCCTGGATTGTTTTACTGCTCACCATTATCCTCCTTAACTGTTAAAATCGATCTCGATTCATCTATTGATCACGTTCAGCGGCGGACTCATAATATCACAGGCGCAATCTCTCTCCAACCCAATAATATTCCATTAACGGCATTAGACAAATTATACAAATATTGTATAATTTAATCAACTAACCAGCGACTGGTATAATTGCTGAATCAGGCGGTGAAGATGAGACTCTTATTCAAGCTTGTGACTGGTTTTATTCTGGCATCGATACTATTAGTTCCCATCAGCGGTCTGTCGGGCTGTTCGCCTGCCGCGCCGTCCCCCGTACGCATCGGTTATCTGCTGGGCGATCTTCACCAGCTGCCGTTCTTCGTTGCTGTGGATAAAGGTTACTTCGGCGACGAAGGCCTGCAGATTGAAATAGTGGGACCCTTTGACGCAGGGCCTGCGGAGATGGATGCACTGGCAGCCGGCCAGATCGATGTGGGCTACGTCGGTATGGCGCCTGCCGTGCTGGCTGCGGCCCGAAAAATACCGCTTTCCATAGTCTCGGGCGTGAATCTGGAGGGCTCCGGGCTGGTGACCAGCATGAAAATAGGCAGCGTTGACGAGCTGAAGTCGAAAAAGATAGCCACCCCGTTACCCGGTTCGATACAGCACGTGATGTTCGGCATGCTGCTGTCGGACAATGACCTCAGGTACAGCGATATCGAGCTTTTTCCCGGCACAGTCAAACCTCCCGACATGCCGCAGTCCCTG
>JBAZLT010000105.1:0-5985 GCA_041650115.1 Dehalococcoidia bacterium
TGTTCCGGCGATTCCTGGGTGACGACTGGGAAGATCACCAGGCGGAGAGACAAAGATGGGACGGCATAAATGATATACCGGATGAGGTGATCTGGAGCATCCATCGCTGGCTGAAGTTTAAACTGGTCGGGGCGATACTTGACCGTGCTCGCGATAGATGGTCGCATGACCATGTCGCTGCGATACAGCCCCTGGCTATGGGGGCGTTGCTCGATCCCGAGGTTCTGACCATCGGGTTCTCCAGACGCTTCACAGGATATAAAAGGGCATCCCTTGTTTTCAACGATATTGAAAGGCTGAAGAAAATTTTGAATCAGGAGCTTCAGCCGGTGCAGATAATATTCGCAGGCAAGGCGCATCCACAGGATGACGACGGCAAGCGGTTGATACAACAGGTATACCGTTATGCGAAAGATGCTGATTTCGGCGGCCGGATAGCCTTCATTGAGGATTATGATATGCATATGGCAAGGGACCTGGTTGCCGGTGTGGATGTTTGGTTGAATACTCCGTTGACCTTGATGGAGGCCAGCGGGACCAGCGGGCAGAAGGCATCGTCCAACGGGACGGTCAATTTAAGCATTCTGGACGGCTGGTGGTTTGAAGGCTACAACGGAGACAATGGCTGGGCTGTGGACGAACGGAGCCGGCTGGATTCGGCGGGCCGTGACGGCGATACGGCGAATGCCATTTATGAGTTGCTGGAGGATCACGTCATACCGCTTTACTATGATCGCGATACCAGCGGCACCCCGCACGGATGGATAAAAATGATGAAGGAGAGCATACGCTCAAACGCTCCACTTTTCAATACGTCACGCATGGCGGGCGAATATGTCGACAAATTCTACCTTAAAGCACTGCATTACGCCCAGGCAAACCGTCTCGAGTAAGTAACAGATCATAAGATACGTATTGTCGCATATACGTATTGCGATATGATTAAGAATTCAGTAATCTATTAGGCGAGTAATCAGGTAAATGAAGAAGCAGCTGAAAAAAATCGGAGTCCTTACATCCGGCGGAGACGCGCCCGGCATGAATGCCGCCATAAGGGCCGTTGTGCGCAGCGCCATTTTCCATGGGTTGGAGGTCGTCGGCATACGCCGGGGTTTCTCGGGCCTGATATCCGGCGAGTTCCAGAAATTCAACCAGCGGTCAGTGGCTAACATAATTCAAAAGGGGGGTACCATCCTTGAGACCTCACGCTGCCCCGAGATGATGGAGGTTGAGGGCCGTAAAAAGGCTGTCGATGCTCTACTTTCGCAGGAGATCGACGGCTGCGTGATAATAGGCGGCGGCGGTTCCTTCCATGCTGCCCAGCATCTGAGCGAAGAATGCGATGTCGCTTTTATCGGGATACCGGGGAGTATTGACAATGATATCTGGGGCACGGATTACTCGATCGGATTTCACACGGCTGTCAACACAGCCCTGGATGCCATCGACCGCATCCGGGACACGGCCAGCGCCTTCGAGAGGATATTCTTTGTGGAGGTGATGGGAAGGAAATCCGGATTTATCGCGCTTACGGTCGGCCTGGCGGGCGGCGCCGAACAGATCATCGTGCCGGAAATCCATATGGATGTGGAGGACCTCTGCCAGAACCTGAGGGAGAGCTTCAAGCGGGGCAAGAGGAGCAGCATCATCGTGGTTGCCGAAGGGAATACCGTGGATGACACCATCAATATCGAAAAATATGTTCAGATGCGCCTCAAGGTCGAGACGCGCCTGTGCACGCTCGGCCACATACAGAGAGGAGGATCGCCCACAGCGGCCGACAGAATTCTCGCCAGCTGCCTGGGCGTCGCCGCCATTGAGGGTCTGCTCAACGGGAAGAAAGGACACGCTGTAGGAGAGGTCAAGGGCGATATCGTCTATACACTTTTCAAAGACACCTGGCAAAATAAGAAGACCATCGATGAACGTTTCCTGAAATATATCCCTGTTCTATCGCAATAAGATTCTATGACCTGTAGAATAATCTGCTCTTGATGGTGTTATCGGACATTAAAAACACTACGAAATGGCGAGCCTGGTTGCATTTCCAATAATCTGAGGAGGTTTACCCATGGAGATTGTCAAATGGTTCGAGGACCTCGGTAAGGCTGACGTCAACAAGGCCGGCGGCAAAGGCGCCAATCTCGGTGAACTGGTGAAAGCCGGGCTGCCGGTGCCGCCCGGGTTTGTGGTAACGGCACAGGCATATCTGTTATTTACCACAGAGATCGGGCTTTCGCAGAAGATCGTACACGCGATGGAAGGGCTGGATGTCGATGATACCGCTGCGCTTCAAGCCAAGGCCAGGGAGGTGCAGGAAATGATAATAGGGACGGAGATGTCGGCTAATATCAAAAATGAAATCTTGAAGGCATATGATGAAATGGCCGCCAAGGAGTCGGGCAAAGCTCTGTTTGTGGCTGTCAGGTCATCGGCCACAATGGAAGATTCTGAGCAGGCTTCCTTTGCAGGTATGAATGCAACATTTCTAAATGTCCACGGCAGGGAAGACCTGATCCGGAAAGTGAAAGAATGCTGGGCTTCTCTATATGGTGCAAGGGTTATATCTTACCGTGCAAAAAAAGAATTCTACGACGAGCCGGTTATAGCTGTGGTTGTGCAAAAAATGGTTAATTCAGACAAGGCTGGCGTTATGTTTACAGCTAACCCCAGAAACAACAATCGTAATAGCCTGGTCATCGAGGGCGCATTCGGCCTGGGCGAAGTTGTGGTAGGTGGGTTGGTTTCCCCCGATTACTTCGAGGTGGAAAAAAACGGCCTGAAGTTAAAGGATGCCAGGGTGGCGCATAAAAACTTTAAGATCATACGTGACGAAAAAGGCCGCAATAAGAATGTTGACCTCTCGGAGAAAGAAGCTAACGAGCAGGTGCTTACTGATAAGGAAATTCAGCAAATTGCTGCGCTGGGGATGAAAATTGAGCAGCATTATGGTAGCCCGCAGGATACTGAATGGGCAATTGAAGGTAAGAAAGTCTACATGCTTCAATCCAGGCCGATAACCACCCCTATCAGTTCTGTAAAGGTAGAATCGGAAAAACCGGAGGAGGAGAGCAAGGAGTTGATCAGGGGACTCGGGGCCAGCCCGGGTCGCGGCAGTGGAGAGGTGCGTGTGCTTGTCTCTCCTGATAAGGATAATGGATTTGAGAGCGGGGATGTGCTGGTGGCTGCAATGACAACCCCTGATTGGGTGCCCCTTATGATGAAAGCGTCCGCTATTGTCACTGATGGCGGTGGCGTGACATGCCACGCCGCCATCGTATCCCGTGAAATGGGCTTACCCTGTGTTGTGGGGACGAGAAATGCAACCAAGATACTGCAGGACAAGATGCTCGTTACAGTGGATGGAACTCATGGCATCGTCTATGAAGGCAGACTGAAAGAAGACAAGAAGGCTCAAGACAAGGGAACGGAGGTAATAGCTAAATCGGCCCCTATTGTCACAGCGACCAAGCTGTATGTCAATCTTGCTATGCCACATGAAGCTGAGAGGATAGCCAAGGAGGATGTTGACGGTGTTGGGCTACTGAGGGCCGAGTTTATGGTCATCGATGCCTGTGACGGCGTACACCCGCGGCAACTGATTGAAGAGGGCAAGAGCAACCAATTTATCGATGCCATGGTAAGGAAACTGCGTATATTCACCCGCGCGTTTTATCCCAGGCCGATTATTTACCGAGCTATCGATTTCCGCACCAATGAATTCCGCAATCTGCGTGGCGGTGACAAATATGAAACCGTCGAACAGAATCCCATGATTGGGTTCCGCGGATGCTACCGGTATATCCTGAACCCCGATCTCTTTGAGCTTGAGTTGAAAGTAATCCAGAAGGTCAGGGAACTGGACAAGAATTTACATCTAATGATTCCTTTTGTGCGTACGCTATGGGAATTTAAACGCTGCAAGAAGCTTATAGATGACAGCGGACTCGGTGACGACAGGGAAATGCAGCTATGGGTAATGGCTGAGGTGCCTTCTGTGATTTTCTGGCTTGAAGACTATGCCAAAGCCGGTATTAACGGCGTATCCATTGGGTCAAACGATCTTACACAGCTTATGCTGGGTGTGGACAGGGATAGTGAAATATGTGCCCCGCTGTTTGATGAACGCGACAAGGCGGTGCAGGAGGCTATTAAATCTATTGTAAAAACCTGCCATAAGATGGGCATAACCTGCTCTATCTGTGGCCAGGCGCCTTCCTACTACCCTGACTTTGCAGAAAGGCTGGTGGAGTGGGGCATCACATCCGTGTCGGTAAATCCGGATGTCATTGACAGGGCGAGGCACAACGTCGCAGCAGCCGAACAGCGCATGCTGCTCAAGATGGCACGTAAAATGACTGTGAGCGAAGAGTAGTGTAATAAAATAAGCGGCGACAATTGCAGGATAACTGCTTTACGGTGCAGCGGTTATCCTGCTTTTACTATTTTAATATGAACAATATTCGTAATTTTTGCATCATCGCTCATATCGATCACGGCAAGTCTACACTGGCAGACCGTATACTGGAGATGACGGGCCTGGTCCGGAAGACCAGCATGGATCAGATGTTGGACAGCATGGACCTTGAGCGTGAAAGGGGCATCACCATCAAGGCCAAGTCCGTCCGCATACCTTATAAAGCCGCGGGCGGAAAAGAATACATACTGAACCTGATCGATACGCCGGGCCACGTCGATTTCAGCTACGAGGTATCGCGCAGCCTGAAGGCTTGTGAAGGCGCTGTCCTGCTGGTGGATGCCACGCAGGGCGTTGAAGCGCAGACCATAGCCAATGCCAACCTGGCCGTAGATGCCGGGTTGAAGATCATTCCCGTGATAAACAAGATCGATCTGCCCAATGCCATGCTTGACGATTGCGCCCTGCAGCTGTATACCATGCTGGGCCTGCATATCGAGGACATGTTGCACGTCTCCGCCAAGGATGGCCGCGGGGTTACCGAACTCCTGGAGGCCATCGTCGATAGGATACCTCCGCCGTCAGGCGATGTATCAGATCCGCTCAAGTGCCTGATCTTCGATTCGTTTTTCGATCCCTACCGGGGTGTCATTCCACATCTGCGCCTCTTTTCGGGAAGTATCGCCTCAGGCGACAAAATCATGCTGAAGTCGTCCGGACGAATATTCGAGATCGAGGAGGTCGGCTATTTCAGCCTGGGCCTTGCGCGGTCTGAACAGCTGGGGGCCGGTGAGGTGGGGTATGCGGTGGCTCTGATCAGAAACGCGGGCGAGATACATGTGGGCGATACCATCGTTTCGGTAGACCATCCGGACGTTCCAGCCGTGCCCGGTTTCAGGCTTTCGCAGCCGATGGTGTATTGCGGAATATATCCTATCATCACCAGCGATTATGCCAAGCTTGGGGCTGCGCTCGATAAGTTCAAGCTTAACGATTCGTCGGTCGTTTTCGAAAAAGAGAATTCGGCCGCTCTCGGGTATGGATACAGGATGGGATTTCTGGGCATGCTGCACATGGAGATAGCCCTCGAGCGGCTGAGGCGTGAATTTGAGCAGGATATCATAGCCACCATGCCTTCGGTTATTTACCGGGTCATCTGTAAGAACGGGGAGGTGTTGATGCTTGATAATCCCTCAAAATTTCCACCGGAGGGGCAGATAGAGCGGATCGAAGAACCCGTCATCAGGACCCGGATCATCGTTCCATCGGACTATATGGGTCCCTGCATGGAGCTGTCCGACGCTAAACGTGGGGTCCTGGTGGGTATCGAGCACCCGGATGACCGGCGCGCCATATTGACATATGATCTGCCGCTGGCCGAGATGATCACCGATTTTTACGACCGGCTCAAGAGCGTCAGCCGCGGATATGCCAGCATGGACTACGAGATGAACGGATACCGTGCCGGAGATCTGGTCAAGGTGGATATACTGGTTAATAACGGACCCGTGGATGCGCTTTCCTATATAGCTCCCAGGGAGAACGCAGCGGTCAGGGGCAGGGCGCTC
>JBAZLT010000106.1:0-5971 GCA_041650115.1 Dehalococcoidia bacterium
GCGACACCGTCAAGTTCGGCGAGATGGCGGTGGAGACCGGCCTGGTCGTACTCTACGAGATCGAGGATAACATCTTCAGGCTGACCTCAGCCAGTGAATCTTTGGCCCGCAAAGGCGGCAACCTCCAGCCGGTGCGCGAATATTTCAAGTCGCAGGGCAGGTTCAAGACCATAACCGAGGAACAGATCGACGAGCTGCAGCAGTGGGTCAATGCCCGCTGGAAGCAGTGCCTCAACAGGGCTACAAACCTTTAACAACAATCGTCCACTGAGCCACCACGATACTTATTGATACCCTCTTGACAATAGACTCCTTATCTTGATAGACTGCATACAAATATCCTGCACACAAATTATTTGGTGCAGAACTATTTCGTGAGGTGTTAGATGGCAGACCAGGTATACGGGCAACTGGCAGGTGCGATTAATGCGCGTTCCACGGCCTTCCCTGCCGTTAAATGCGATGAGTTTTTCGCCCTGGTGGAGTTTTTATTCACCCCGGAGGAGGCTGCTATCTTCGTAGCCATGCCTCTTGAATTGAGCGGGATCGAAGAGATCGCTGTGAACGTCCCGACCCGGGACCTTGAAAAACTGGAGGGGCAGCTTGAAATAATGGCTGACAAGGGGCTGATACATATACGCGAGAGGAGCGGATTGAAGTTATACGAAGCCCTGCCTTTTGTGCCGGGCATCACCGAGTTTCAGCTAATGCGGGGAATAGTAGATGAAAAGCACAAGAGGTTCGCTATCCTGCTGAGAGACTATTCTAAAGCCATGATAAGGACCATGCTATCGGCCGATGCACCTCCTATGGAATTTTCAGCACCCGGCCGCAAGGTGCCGGTGGACCGCCAGGTTGACAGTAAAAGTACGATAGTTCCATTTCATGAATTAAAAGAATTACTGCAAAAAACCGAATATATCTCTGTGGGAACTTGTATCTGCCGCCATCAGGGGGCCCTGCTGGGCAAACCGTCCTCCAAGCCGGTCAACAACTGCATGGTGCTGGGAGAATCAGCCAGATTTGCCGCTGAAAGGGGATTCACAATACGGCTGACCCCGGAAGAGGCTATCCGCCGTGTTGAGGAGGCTGAGGAAGCAGGCCTCATTCACACATTCGCCAACAGCCCTGACAGATTCACCAACCTTCTCTGCAACTGCTATAAGGACCTTTGCCTGATTACACGCATGACCAGCAAATCCCCTGCACCCAGCACGGCAGTGAATGCCCGCTATCTGGTCATGGTAAACGAAGACAGCTGCACCGGATGTGAGGCCTGTATACCCAGGTGCCAGATGGATGCTTTAAAAATAGTGGATGGGAAGCTGAACCGCGATGAAATACGTTGCATAGGCTGCGGGATCTGTATGTGGGTCTGCCCCACCGATGCGCTTGCTCTCGAACCCAGACCTGCCAGCAAAATCCCTCTCCGCGGGTAATCGTCTCTTATAATTTAATTACGGAGGCTATCATGGTTGATGTTGTTTACGATAGGCTGGCTGCCGCTCTGAATGCGCGAGGGACAACTGTTCCTGCCATTATCTGCCAGGAATACTATGACCTGGTCCAGTTCCTGTTCACGCCGGAGGAAGCTGCAATTGCTTGCGCCATGCCGATTGAGTACGCAACGGCGGACGAGATCGCTAAAAATCTGGGAACGAATGATGTCTCCAAAGTTGCGTCGCAGCTAGAGGTCATGGGCAATAAAGGCCTTATTCACATTAAAGAGAGCGGCGGGAAAAAATTTTACGAGGGATTGCCTTTTGTGCCGGGGCTATTCGAGTTCCAGCTGATGAAAGGTATCGTCGATGAGCGCAGCAAGAAGTGGGCCACGCTTTTAAGCGTCTATTCTAAAGCAGTCAAGCGGGAATTTTTGTCGGGCAAACCTCTTAAGATCGAGAAGTTCGCTCCCGGAAGAAAGGTGGCGGTCGGCAAAGAGGTTCGCCAGCTGGCCTGCGTAATCCCATACCGGGAAATGAAACAGCTGATAATGGATACCGAGCATATTGCCGCCGGCACCTGCGTCTGCAGGCACCAGGGCAACCTGCTGGGCAAATCCAGTTCCGAACCCATGCAAAATTGTATGGTCTTCGGCGAATCAGCTTTGTTCTCAATCGAACGCGGCTTCACCAAGCGTCTGTCCAGGGATGAGGCTCTTAAGAAGCTGGACGAGGCAGAGGAAGCGGGGTTGGTGCACAATTATGTCAACAATCCGGGGCAATTCACCAACCTGCTGTGCAATTGTTGCGGATGCCATTGTTTCATCCTGAGGGGCGCCAAGAACGCGCCTGCCCCCAGCCAGATGGTCAATGCGCGGTACCTGGTGCATATCAACGAAAAGGAATGCACCGGCTGCGAGGCCTGCATTGAGCGGTGCTGGATGAAAGCCTTGAAAATGGAGGATGGCAAGCTGGTGCGCGAAGAGATACGCTGCATCGGTTGCGGTATCTGCATGTGGGCCTGCCCCGCGGATGCGCTCTATCTCGAAGCGAGGGAAGCGGGCAAGATACCGCTGAATAAATGCTGAGGATAACCGTCAGTAATATCTGAGGAGGAGAAAATGGTTGAACCAGTCTATGAGAAACTGATACCGGTGCTTAACTCGCGCAGCACTTTCCTGGTCCCCTGCATCAAATGTGACGAGTTTTTTGCTCTAATCTCTTACATGTATAGCCCCGTCGAGGCAGAGATTGCCTGCGCCATGCCCTATGATTTCGCCACGGCGCGCCAGATCTCGGCCGGTATACCGGGAAGCCATCCAGAGAAGATCGCAGAGCACCTTGAGAATATGGCAAACAGGGCGCTGATTCACTCAAAGAAAGAAAACGGCGAAATGTTGTATGAGCTGCTGCCGCTTTTCCCCGGTGCGATGGAGCTACAATTCTGGCGCGATGACAAGGAGTACCTGGCGAAGCTGGATGTCCTGCTGGGCCAGTACCTGATGGCCATGTGGAAGCTGCGGAAGTCGGGCGCCCCGATCCTGACGGAGACGCCCTCCTCTCCTAAAAAGATTAGCGTAGACCAGGAAATCATGAGCCGCTCCACCATCATACCCTACGCTGAGATGAAAGAGCTGATCAAGCAGAGCGAGTACATCGGAGCGGCGCTCTGCCACTGCCGTCAACTGGGTGAACAATGGGGCAATCCCTGCTCCAGACCGATGGACAACTGCATGATCCTGGGCTCTTCAGCAAAGTTCACGATCGATAAAGGACTGACCAAACGGCTAAGCGTCGAGCAGGCGCTGCAGGTGCTGGAGGAAGCTGAAAAGGCAGGGCTGATACACCAATACGCCGATACGCCCGACCATTTCTCCAATATTTTATGCAACTGCTGCGGATGCCATTGTATAGCGCTCAAGGGCTATAAAAAGGCTCCGGCTCCCAGCCAGACCGTCATTGCACGTTATCTGATCAAGATCGATGATGAAGCCTGCACGGCCTGCGAGGCATGCCTGGAGCGCTGCCAGATGGATGCCTTAAAAGTCGTGGATGGCCGACTATTTAGGGACGAGGCGCGCTGCATCGGCTGCGGTATTTGCATGTATGTATGTCCCGTTGAGGCATTGTCACTGGATAAAAGGCCTGCCGGAAAGGTACCGCTGCGAGCCTGCTGAAGGCCGACCCTGCCCTATTCTTTATCTCTTTTAGCGGCGCGGTCACGCGCCCAGCGGTGTATTTCGTCCAACGCCGGCGGCGCCACCATGAACACCTCGACATCCTGTGGAAACTGCACCATATGCCCCTCCCGAATAAAAAGCAGGGCGATATCGCCGGGCTTCAAGGCCTCGTCGATGGTCTTGCTGATGAACTGGTAGCGTTTGCGCGACGCATCCGAATACGCTTCGTAGACCTGTTTGGATGCTTTTTCGCTGATCAACCCGACCATCAGGCAGCGCTCCCAGTCCATAACTTCCTCCAGGAGTTCGCCGACCTCAATGCATTTGAGGGAAGCGGATTCCGCGCAGCGCTTATCCACCATGCTGTGGCTTTTGGGATGCAGCTCTTTAAGTATCTCCAGTCCACCCTCCCCATCCCTGTCAACCGTTTCATGAAATATCAATGTCACATGTCCCAGTTTAGCCTCGAGCTTCGCCACCATCTCGTCAACCTGCCGCCAGTATTTTTCGTAAAGCTCCAGATATTCCGCTGGCGAGTTTTTCCCGGCATAGATGAGAGGCACCTGCAAGATTTTCCTGCTGTCCTTGAAGCTTTCCACCTCGGGTTTTTCTACTTTGCCCAGTTCCTGCGACATGATTACGCTCCTCCCGGCCGGACTAACTACAGAGTTATACGACCCGCCATCGATAGTTCCTGACCTCTATCAATAGTGTGGAAATTATATTACAATATAAGGCGGCTTTTGAGAAACTCGGAGTTTCCTTGATTCTATTATCGGGTATTGGAGGAAACATATGGATTTCGACCTTGGTGGAAAAACGGACCAGCTGCGCAAGGAGGTACGAAAATTCGCCCTTGCCGAGGTAGTGGGAAAACCCTATCACACTGCCATGCTTGAGGAGGAGAGCGCAGACGAGGACTGGGAATTTTCACTCTCCATATCCAAGAAGCTTGCACAGAAGAAATGGCTTTGCATGAACTGGCCTGAGCAGTATGGCGGCCTGGGTGCTTCATACTGGGAGCAGTTCGTATACTCGGAAGAGGCCGGCTATTATGAGATACCCGGCACCAGCATGGGGATATCCGGCACCGGCATCAACGGGCCGAGCCTGATGCTGTTCGGGAGCGAGGAGCAGAAGCAGAAATACCTTCCCCTGATAACTTCAGGGGACCCTGATGGCATCTGGTGCACTGCATACAGCGAACCCGATTCAGGTTCAGACTACAATAAGATCAAGACCATCGCCGTCAGATCGGGCGACGATTATATAATAAACGGGCAGAAGGTATGGACGAGCTGCGCGCACCGCGCGCGCTGGTGCTGGCTGGCGTGTAAAACCGATCCTACCTCGAATAAAATCCACAAGAGCATGAGCATAATTATTGTGGATATGAAAAGCCCGGGTATAACCATCAGACCGCTGATAAATCTCTCCGGCATTCACAGCTTCAACGAGGTCTATTTCGATAACGTAAGGGTGCCGGCCTCGAACCTGGTCGGAGAGGAGAACAAAGGATTTTACATGCTGATACCCGCCCTGGCCATTGAGCGCCTCTCGCTGGCACCGCATGTGCTGGGCACGGGACGGCGCATGCTCGAATTGCTCGTCCACTATGCCCGGGAAAATACCCACCGGGGAAAACCCTTATCCAACGACCCGGTAGTGCGTCATAAACTGGCCGAGCGTGCTCTGGAGCTCGAGACGCTGCGCCTGTTCGGGCTCGAGATAATGTGGAAAATGAGCATCGGCAAGATGCCGGGCTACGAGGCGGCCAGGAACAAGCTTTACTGCAATATCGTCACCGATAACATGGCCAGGACGGGTCTCGAGATACTTGGGGCCAATTCTCAGATAAGCCCCGAGTCCAGGTGGGCAAAACTCAGGGGACGCTGCCAGAATCTATACATGGTTAACATGGGATGGTTTAGCGCCGCCGGCACCATGGAGATACAGAAGAACGTCATCGGCCAGTTTAAACTCGGACTGCCGCGCGCATATTAGAATAAGACTTCAACCGTTTATACAATGGGGCGGTTTCAATGTTGAAACCGCCCCATTGTCATTTCACCTACCAGCCGCCGCTGGCGCCGCCGCCCCCGGACATACCACCTCCGCCACCGCCAAAACCCCCTCCGAAGCCACCTCCCGATCCACCGCCGAACCCTCCCCAGAATCCTCCCCCCGTCCTGTGCCAGTCAGTGGATTTCCCAGCTTCCTTCAGCTTCTGATAATTGCGCGAAAGCACTAAATCAGTACCCAGGCCGAGGCCGGTAAATGCCAGTGGCGCAATTACCAGCGCAGCAATTCCCCCAATAGACAGTCCCATTATGATGCCAGCTATGGCACCCC
>JBAZLT010000107.1:0-5964 GCA_041650115.1 Dehalococcoidia bacterium
ACGATAAGCGATGTGCTGATGGCCAGAATCGACCGCCTCGACGAGGAAAGCCGCAATGTGGTCAAGGTAGCCTCCGTGATCGGGCGAAGCTTCTTTTACCGCATTCTGGCGGATGTGATCAGCCGCGTGGACAATCTTGACGAAAAACTGGCATATTTAAATCGGATTCAGCTTATTCGGGAACGGATGAATATGAATGAGCTGGAATACCTGTTCAAGCATGCCCTGGCTCAGGAAGCGGCGTACGAATCCACCCTTTTACAGCAGAGAAAACAGCTTCACCTGAAGGTGGCGGAATCCATTGAACGGCTGTTTTCAGATCGGCTTCATGAATTTTATGGGATTCTCGCCCTGCATTACAGCCGTGCGGATAACCTGGAAAAAGCGGAAGAGTATATGACAAAGGCCGGTGAGGAGGCGCTACGGTCTTCTTCTTCCAGTGAAGCATTACACTATTATCAGGAAGTATTGAGACTCTATCTGGACAGACATGGCAATAACGCTGATTCGGAAAAGATCGCCAGATTTGAGAAGAATATCGGCATAGCCCTCTACAACAAATCACAGTGGGCCAAGGCCATAGAATACATGGAAAAGGTCTTGGAGCGCTGGGGTGCTCCTGTGCCAAAAACCAATATAGCTGGTTCTCTACAAATGATTTGCGATCTGCTCGTGGTACTCAAGACACTGTACCTTCCATCTCGTAAGGTGAAACCGGTATCGAGCGAACGTGAGAATGAAATATTTGACCTGTTTTATAAGATTACGGTTGGTTTGGGATATATCAACTTCACCCGTGCATTTTATGTTGGATCGGCAGCTCTTAGAAGGACGACCAGGCATGATATTGCCAAAATCCCCAACGGACCTGAATCGTGGTTGTTGGGTTCTTCCGGAGAGTTTTCTAATGGTAGATTTTCATTCAAGCTTGCTGACAGATTTTTGAAATACGGGCGACATGCTGGAGGCACAGGGGATATTCTCACCAATGTGCCATACGTTTGTTTCAGTACTTGGTGCCGGCACTTTCGAGGTGATTGGGATAAAATCGAAAAATTGGACCATCACCTTATCGATCAGGGTTTGCGACAAGGCGATCTGTGGCACACAACAACATATATGTGGCACCTTGGGCTCGTCAAAGCGGAACAGGGGGATTTCGATCAATCGAGAGAGATCATCGAGATATTGTTTCAGATAGGGGAGACATATGACTACGCCCTCGCCAATTTGTATGCTTACTCACTGAAAGCCGACCATCTGATTAAGAGAATCAGGGCATCTGAAGCTTTAGCTGCGTCCGAACAAGGCATTGTGTACTCATATGAACGAGGTACAGAAAATCAAGAGATGATGTTTCTCGGTTACAAGGGAGAAGCCCAGTTATTACTCCGTCAAACGGTTGAATCAAACGAAACGCTCTCCAGGGCCAGGGAAATCTATAAAAAGCAGAGAAATGGTTTCACCTCACTTGCTGCTACACACATTGTAGCACGTTTCTTGGCTGATATTCATCGACTACAACAGGAACTTTGCGTTGCAAGGCCATCCAATGACCCGAATATCCGAAAGAATGCCTACCGAAGCGGTAAGGCTGCCCTTGGGCATTCACGCAAATATGCGCCTTACAGGACCAAAGTCTTCCGCCTGATGGCTGAGTACTACTGGCTGGTCGGAAAACAGGGCAAGGCTTTCCAATGGTTCGACAAGTCCATCAAGGAAGGCGAGCGCCTCGGGGCGCAGCCCGACCTGTCCCGAACCTACATGGAAGTGGGCAAACGCCTGCAGGAGCCGCAAAGCAAATTCAAGGAACTTAACGGCATCAGCGCTCCGGAATACCTCAACAAAGCCGAAACCCTGTTCCGGGAAATGGACCTGCAATGGGACCTGGAGCAACTGGAGCAGGTCAGGTTGACCCATTGCGATAAGGTGAGTCGATAACGTATTTGATATATTCACGGACGATCTGATGAGATTTCGAGAGTGGCTGACGAAGGGCCTGGTGTCACATCTTGCATAGTGAACAGCAATTCTCATTTTGGCAAAATTGTCATGTGGGAGCGGCTTTCGAGCTGCGAAAAGGCGCGAATATAGGTGTCACATCTTGCATAGTGAATAAGATAGTTGACTTGGACCTGCGTTTACCATAAATTCGTTTTCATGGGCAGAGCATGGCGAATAGAATATGAGGGCGGGCTGTATCATGTGTTATCCCGTGGAAATGAACGAAATGATATTTTTCGTGATGACCGGGATCGCCTGAAGTTTTTGGATGTAATGGGAGACATGGCAGATCAGTATCACATCGATATTTTCGCCTACACCTTGATGAACAACCACTATCATATCCTCTTGCGAACGAATGATGCCAATCTTTCCAAAGGCATGCAATGGCTGGCCCTGACATATACCCGGCGGTTTAACAATCGATATTTTCGTTCCGGTCATTTGTTCCAGGGCCGATTCAAGAGCCTTATTGTTGAAAACGATGCCTATTTGCTGAGGCTTTCCTGTTATATCCATCGCAATCCCTTAAGGGCCGGCATGATCACCCGCCTGGCGGAGTATCCCTGGAGCAGTTACAAAGCCTATGCTTATGGCCGTAAAGCGCCTGACTGGCTGCTCACAGAACCGATCTTGTCCCAGCTTGATGCGAAAGACAAACACAAGGCTTACAGGGAAAAGGCTCAGCAATATGCCGATGAAGAGATGAAACTTTGGGAAGATTTTCGTCACGGAATGATTATCGGGACAAAGGCCTTTGTCGATAAGCTCCGTTCAAAGTACATGCCGAAAGCGATTCAAAAGGAAATTCCTCAACAGCGTTCATTGGGAAGAAGCATGGATCCGGAAAAGGTCTTTGACCAAGCGGCGGGGATTTTGGGTTGTGATCTGTCGGTGATCCGGGAATCAAGGAGAATACCCAAGTCGATGAAGGATGACCGCGATTTGCTGGTGTATCTGGTTTGGAAAACATGCATGCTGCCCAACCAAGAAACAGGGCGGTTGTTTGGCTTGACCTACTCAGCAGTCAGCCATATTCTGAGCAGCATGAGAACCAGAATCAACAAAGAGCCTGACTTGAGGAACAAATACAATCATTTATATTCACTATGCAAGATGCGACACCCGAGCGAGGATGAAAGGGATCTGAGCCTGCGCCCATCGGATATCCTGCAGATGCAGAAAGGTAAAGGGACTCGGGCAGTGGAGAACCGGGGCGCACGGGAGGGGGGAGCCGAAAGCTGTAGAAACAGGGGAACGAAAAGCCAAGCGGACAGTGGGACGCGGGTAAAAAAATAAGATTCTCTTGCTCAGTCTGAATGCATGCCATGGGGTCTTAGAATCGAACGTGCGGGGCACAGTACTATGTGATGAATCGGGGGGAGGCGCTTTGAGAATGTCTTTGTGAACGAACGGACGGGTTCTGGGTGGGGTCACATCAAGTGACTGATGCCAAAGAACACGTTCAGCCTGTGGGCAAATCGATTCCGCCGTGACGCTGTGAAGGACAGCATGTCGTTGCTGCGGGACCATCTTCACCTGATCGGCCAGCCCGATGAACCGGAAAAGCTTATCGACGGAACCATCATGATCATGAGTGCCTGTTGTGCGTATCTCCAGATTGACTGGCGATCCATGGATGATGTCCTCGACATGCAGGCGTATCGCCCCGATCGCGATGGGGACTCCCCCTATTCTCTAACCTTCAATCTCTTCGACAGGGCGTTTGGGCGCGTTTTCGCGCCACGTGACATCAAATGCCTGGATTTGGCAGACCTGCACGATTTTCCCTGGCACGACTTCAAGATGTGCGGATACTACGATTGCCGGGTTGCTCGGCTGGATAACAAAGCCCTTTCACGTCCTGAAATTGAGGAAATCGAGAATGCAATTACGGACGATATCCGCTTCGACTATTCCGAGGAGGAAGTCGAAATCCTGTTCGATCGAGATGCCGTCCCCGGCGTACTGGTTGTTTATGTGATCGATATCATGTAGGATAATGAGGAAATGCATTACATCCCTACGAATACGAAGGGAGATGTCCCATGATGACAAGGGCGGACCGGTTTTTGGTACGCTGCTCCAAATTATCACAAACCAGTTGACTCATCCTCTAAATTATCATAGACTCCATCCATGGAAAAAGGCACATACATCCCCAGGATCCTTGATTTGGATCTCCCTGAGAATCGATCCGCCTTCTTATGGGGCCCCAGGAAAACAGGGAAGACCACTTATCTGAAGAGGCATTTCCCGCAAGCCTGTTGGATCGATTTGCTGGATTACGATATGTTTTTGTCATTCAGTCGCGATCCAAAGCGGCTGCGGCGTATGCTGGATGCTCAGCAATCTCGAACCGCGGTTATCGATGAGGTGCAGAAAGTCCCTCATCTGATGGACGAAATCCACTGGCTCATCGAGAATCGGGACTATCGCTTTATCCTTTCGGGGTCGAGCGCACGGAAGTTGAGACGCGAAGAAGTCAACCTGCTGGGCGGAAGGGCGTGGCGGTTTGAACTGTATCCACTGGTATCCAGCGAACTCGGAGACTTCGACCTTGATAGGGCCCTCGTATCGGGGTTCCTTCCGCCCCACTACCTTTCTCCTGACAGCCGTATGGACCTAAAAGCCTATGTACATGACTATCTCAAGGAAGAGATCCAGGCCGAGGCCCTGACCCGGAATCTCCCGGCATTTTCTCTATTTCTCAGGTCTGCAGCCGCCACCAATGGAATGCTGCTGAACTATTCCAATGCTGCGAGGGAATCAGGTGTTTCCGTCAAGACGATCCGCGAATATTATCAGATCCTTCAGGATACGCTGGTCGGGCGATTACTGCCTCCCTGGAAAAGGGCAAAAGGAAGGAGGCTCATCGAAACCTCCAAGTTCTATTTCTTTGATACCGGCATCGTATCCGCGCTTCTGAACTATCCGTCTTTGAGTCCGGGCACTCAGGAATACGGACGTGCCTTTGAACATTTTATCCTTCAGGAATGCTGGGCGTACTGTCACTACAGCCGAAAGGATTTTCCCATATCCTTCTGGAGGACCGCGAGTGGATCGGAAGTGGATCTGATTCTGGGCGATGCAGAAGTGGCGATTGAAATCAAATCGAGCCAGCATGCGGCTGAGACAAGGACTAAAGGGCTTCACCTTTTTGCGGAGGAATGGAGACCGGGGAAAAGCTTGGTTGTCTCCAGAAATCCATTTCCAGAGAAAGTCAATCCAGATATAACTGTACTGCCTTGGCAGCATTTCTGCCGGGCGTTATGGAACGGGGACATCATTTGAATAGTGTGGCATGGAAATGGGGTCTGCTCTTGACTCATGTATGAACCTGATGAGGAGTAAGACGAACGCAATTCAAACCTTATGCGTTTCTCATTGCCGTAGAATGAACTAAAGGTGAGTCCAGAGCAGACTTGACCCCCGACACACTGGCGCTCACAAAAAGTGAAAAGATAACAGACAAAAAAATCTCTAAAATGGAGGCTCTTTTATGGTAGACATGACCCCAGCACCGCCGACGACCTATGAAAAAGGCAAGCTTTACCAGAGCCCGTCGCGGACTTCAAACTGGACCCTGACCAACCCCGGAAGGTGATCGACCCCGTTGCCCTCGCGGAGCTTACCACTTCCATTGAAAAGTTCGGCATTCTCCAGCCCCTTCTCTTCCGCGTGGCAGAACAGGGCGGGCTCTATATCGTAGCCGGCGAGCGACGTTATGCAGCAGCCCAAAAGGCGGGCCTCGTTGTTCTGCCTGCTATCTGAGTTACTGGGAACTACGCCGAGATTGCCCTGATCGAGAATTTGCAGCGGCAGGATCTCACGGCCGTCGAAGAGGCGGAGGCCCTCCTGCGACTCAAGGACGAGCAGAAATACACTGACGAGCAGCTTGCCGTCGTCATCGGCAAGGCCAGAACCACATTGACGGAGATGCTCTCCCTGGCGGTGCTT
>JBAZLT010000108.1:0-5880 GCA_041650115.1 Dehalococcoidia bacterium
TGCAGGAATGTCGGACAAAATAGCAAGGCTGAGGCAAATACTCTATAATAGAAAATCCAAGGCCGAACTCGAGGTTGACGGCGGTATAACCGCCACTACGGCCCCCGTTGCTGTAAAAGCCGGCGCGGATGTCCTGGTGGCAGGTTCTGCCATTCTTAATTCAAATCTGGGTATAAGAGCAGCTGTAAAAGAATTGAGGAAATCGGTATGTTAGCGGGAAACCTTATTTCTGGTCCTGATACAGCGGGAACACAGATTGAGCCGGACGGCTGTCCCGTTAATGTTGAACGTAGTAGGCTGAATATTGGGCTGCCATGTCCGCCTGGTATGCTGTTTGGAATGGCTTATCCTGTTGCCGAAGCGCAGCGTTTTTCCGCAGATATCACATTTGATAGCCAATTTATAACCTCTTTCCGATACTTTACGAATTCCGAGTAAGAATGATATATAATACCACAACGTTCAAAATGTTGAAAGGAGACAGATGAAACAGTCCTGGGACGGCAAAGACCTCAGAGATATGTTTGCGGCCGGCAGCAACTGGCTGGAGAAAAGCGTGGCTGAGGTCAACGCTATCAACGTCTTTCCGGTTCCCGACGGCGACACGGGCACCAATATGCTGCTCACCCTCAGGTCGGTCATTGAAGAGGCGGACCGGGCTTCCGATACAACTGTGGGCGTGATGTCCAAAGCCATGGCCCACGGAGCGCTTCTGGGAGCCAGGGGAAACTCGGGGGTTATCCTGTCCCAGATCTTCCGCGGTATGGCCAAGGGATTCGACGGGAAAGCCCAGTTCACCGGCCCTGATTGGGCAGCAGCCCTCACGCAGGCGGCCAAGACAGCGCGGGAAGGGCTTTCCAACCCGGTGGACGGCACCATACTGACCGTTATCAAGGACGCCGCCGGCTCGGGCCAGCAGTTTGCCGACCAGCATCCGGACGACCTGTTGGCTATTATCAATGAGACGGTCAGGGAGGCGCGCGAATCGGTAGCCAGGACGCCCACTCTGCTGCCCGTCTTAATGGAAGCCGGGGTGGTGGATGCCGGCGGACAGGGACTGTATATACTGCTGGACGGCGCCCTGAGATATCTTAAAGGCGAGCTGGAAGACCTGCAGTACCGCAAACCCCAGATGGTCAGCGCCAATATAACGGCCACCAGGAACGTCAATGTGATTGCAGCGGACGAGGAAGAAGCTTACGGTTACTGCACCAATTTCCTGCTGGAGGGAGATAACCTGGACCCCGAGAAGATACGCCGCAAGCTCGAGGACAGGGGGCAGTCGCTGGTCGTGGCGGGCGATGAGACGGCGGTGCGCGTGCATATCCACTCCTATGACCCGGGCAGCATACTGGCCTATGCCACCTCGCTGGGTACACTTCACCAGATACAGATCCAGAATATGGACGACCAGCACGTCGGGTTCAAGGAGATGCAGAAGCAGAAAGCCATGCCGGCGGATATAGCGGTGGTGGCTGTCGCGTTCGGACCGGGCATGATCAAGCTGTATGAGAGCCTGGGCGCCATCGTGGTGAAAGGCGGGCAGACCATGAACCCCAGCGTTAAGGAGATACTGGCGGCTGTAGAAGCCGTTGAACCCAACAAGGTCATACTGCTGCCCAACAATAAGAACATCATACTGACGGCCTCACAGATCAAAGATTTAACCAAGAAGTCGGTGGAGGTTATCCCCACACGCACGATACCCCAGGGCGTCACAGCACTGATGATTTTTAATTACGAGAGCACGCTGGAGGAGAATATTCAGGCGATGAGCGAGGCGGTTAAATCGGTTAAAACCGTCGAGATCACGACGGCGGCAAGGTCGACCCAGATACATGGGCTGAAAGTGCAGCAGGGGCAGGCCATCGGCATCATCGACGACACAGAGCTGGTGGCAGCCGGCGATGATGTTCAGGATGTGCTCATGCGCAGTCTGGATAAAGGTGGCATTAGTTCGGTCGAGATGATTACAATATACTATGGTGCTGATTTGCAGGCGGAGACGGCTGAGGAGGTGGTAAATAAATTAAAAGAGAAGTATCCGGGCAAACAGATCGAACTGGTGAGCGGAGGGCAACCCCACTATTTCTATGTAGTGTCTCTCGAATAAGTTAAGGGAGGGTTAGGTATGATCAAACTTGTCACGGACAGCACCTGTGATATTCCGGCGGACCTTATCAAGAAGTACGGCATCACCATCGTCCCCATCAACGTGCTTTTCGGCAACGAGACCTACCGGGACGGTATAGACATTAACGCAGAGCAGTTTTATAAGAAACTGGTCGAATCGAAGGTACATCCCACGACTTCCGCGCAGTCACCGGGATACTTTTCGGAGCTGTTTACCCGGTTGTCCAAGGAGACCGATGAGATTCTCCTGGTGCTGTTTTCCAGCAAGATCAGCGCCACTTTCGAAAGCGCCGTCCAGGCGAAAGCGCTGGTGGGCGACATCTGTAAGATAGAGCTTGTCGATTCGCTGCAGACCTGCGGCGCACTCGGTCTGCCCGTCCTCAAGGCGGCTGAGATGATCCAGAGCGGCGCCAAGCTGGCAGACGTGGCTGCAGCCGTGAAAGACATGTGCTCGCGCGCTCATTCTTATATGGTCTTTGACACGCTGGAGTACCTGCGCAAGGGCGGCAGGATCGGGCGCGCGCAGGCCCTGCTGGGCGGATTGCTCAAGATTACCCCCATACTTACCTTACGCGAGGGCATCGTAACGCCGGTGCAGCGGACAAGGAGCAGGACCCAGGCCATCGACGCCCTGGTCAACCTGGTGAAGGGCGCCAACAAGATCGAGGCCCTGATGCTTCAGCATGCCACCACGCCGGACGAACTGGAGATACTGGCCAAGAGGGTTGCCGAGTTTTATCCCAGGGAGAAAACCATTTTCAGCACGGTCAACTCAGTAATCGGCGCCCATGTCGGGCCTCATGTGCTCTGCGTGAATTTCATTGAGGGCAAATAGCTCCTGTGAATACAGTGAGTTAAAACGGCGCCCATGACACAGCCTTCCGGTGATAGTGCGGCCACTTTTCGGACTGTATTGAATCTGGAAGCCAGGAGCGGTTTCGCTGACCGCGCGGTTATCGGGGGATTGGACAGGTTCGTGGTCAGGTGGGTCTCGCAAGGCTCACCCGGCCGCGATTTTTTATCATCTCACCCGCGGCTTAAAACGCTGCTGGCAGGCAGCCCTTCCTACGCCGGGCGAAGCATCGACGAGAGACGGGCATGGATTGAACAGGTACTTAGGGAGCTTGACCGCTCGGAGATGCCTCCTGAAGCAAAAGCGCGTGCGGTGAATGCTCCCGTTCAAAAGATGAAGGCGGCTTCGCGGAAGGTGGAGCCACCTGCAGTCCCGGTTAAATCCCTCGAATCACCGGCATCCAAAATCAAAGGTGTGGGCGAGATCGTTGCAACACGCCTGGGCAAGCTGGGCGTGGTCAGCATACGGGACCTGCTCTACTTCTTCCCGCGGCGGTTCATGGACTTCAGCCGGCGCTGCACCGTGTCTACGCTGGAAGCGGGCAAAGAGCAGACCATATTCGTCGATGTATGGGAGGCCCGCCAGGTCATGCTGGGCCGTATGAAAAGCAGCGAAGCCGTGCTGGCCGACGAGACCGGCAGCATCAGGGCCGTGTGGTTTAATCAGCCCTGGGTGGCGAAACAGCTCAAGGCAAATACCAAGATAGCCGTCAGCGGCAGGGTCAGCGAATTCAACTACGGCAGGGTATTTGAGAATCCCGAGTGGGAGATGATCGAGGATCGCGAGCTCCTGCATACGGGACGGATGGTCCCGGTATACCCTCTGACCGGCGGTCTCTTTCCCAGACAGGTGAGGGCGGTGGTGAGAAATACGCTGGACGAGTATCTGGCCGCTCTGCCTGAATTCCTTCCTTTACCGGTCAGGCAACGCTGCGGACTGATGGACCTGCGGGATGCGGTCATGCAGGCGCATTATCCCTCCGACTATGCTTCGCAAAACAGGGCACGGCAGAGGCTGGCTTTCGATGAGCTTTTCCTGTTGCAGATCGGCGTGCTGAACAAGAAGCGTGACTGGCAGGAGGAGCAGCCCGGTCGAGGATTCCATATCAGGAGGGAGGACATTCAGGGATTTATCGATGCACTGCCCTTCAAGCTGACCTCAGCCCAGTTAAGGGTTATTGACGAAATATGCCGGGACCTCCAGCGCGAAGTGCCCATGTCGCGCCTGCTGCAGGGCGATGTGGGCAGCGGCAAGACGGTGGTGGCCACCGTGGCTTTGCTTTCCGCGGTCTCCAATAGATGCCAGGGTGCTTTGATGGCGCCAACGGAGATACTGGCGGAGCAGCATTTTACGACACTGCGGAAGCTGCTGTCAGCCATCTCGAAGGAGAGTAGCCAGGAGTCGAACATCTGTGTCTTTAAAGGGATACTGGGGCGGGAGATCAGAGTCGTTCTGCTGAAGGGCAGCCTGGCCGCCGGCGATAAAGCCAGGACGCACGGACTGATCAAGCGGGGGTCGGTGGACATCGTGGTGGGCACCCATGCACTGGTGCAGAGAGAGGTGAAATTCGCTGGTCTGGGACTGGCCGTTATAGATGAGCAGCACCGCTTCGGTGTGCTGCAGCGCTCAGCCCTGAAGCAGAAGGGATATAATCCGCACCTTCTGGTCATGACCGCCACTCCCATACCCAGGACCCTGGCGCTGACACTATTCGGAGACCTGGATATATCCACCATAGACGAGATGCCGGTGGGACGGCTCCCGATTAAAACACGCTGGCTGAAGCCCGATGAACGCCAGCGCGCATATAATTTCATTAGAAAACAGGCTGCCGGGGGACACCAGTCCTTCATTATCTGTCCCCTGATCGAGGAATCGGAAAGCTTGGATGTGAAGGCGGCGGTGGCCGAATACGAGCGCCTGTCGAGTGAGGTTTTTCCCGACCTTAAGCTGGGGCTGCTGCACGGCAGGATGAAGAGCGCAGACAAGGATTCGGTCATGCGAGATTTCAAGGACGGCCGGTTGGATATCCTGGTCTCCACTTCCGTGGTGGAGGTCGGTATAGACGTGCCCAATGCCACAGTGATGCTGGTTGAGGCGGCGGACCGCTTCGGCCTGTCTCAGCTGCACCAGTTCAGGGGCAGGGTTGGGCGAGGTGAAGTTCAGAGCTACTGCATATTGCTGTCAGAAAATCCCTCCGAATACGGGCAGGAGAGGCTCAAAGCCATCGAGGAATTGACCGACGGATTTGCGCTGGCCGAAAAGGACCTGGAGTTGCGCGGGCCCGGCGAATTTTTCGGAACCAGGCAAAGCGGATTGCCCGACCTTAAGATGGCGAGGCTATCGGATACACGTCTGCTGGAAACGGCGCGCAAAGAAGCCCGCATGATATTCGAAAAAGATCCCGGTCTTGCAGCCGCCGAAAACGGGCTTTTAGCACTGGAATACCATAGAATCTGGCATAAAAGCATAGAAAACAATTAAAATATAACTTTCTTGCCATGGCCATGGTGGCACGGCAAATATAACGGATTTATTCGGGGGATTAAATGACTTTCAAAAAACGCCTGGCTGAAATGTTGGAGCAGGCATTCGCCCGCTCCTGTGAAAAAGGGCTGTTGGGCAAATCCAGCCTGCCGGAGATAGTTATTGAGCGGCCGGCCAGGCCGGAGCATGGAGACTATGCCAGCAGCCTTCCCCTCAAACTGGCCAGGCTGACCGGCAGCAAGCCCATGGATATCGCCGCAGCGATAATCAGTAATCTGCCAAAGGACGGCGATTTCGATAAAGTGGCGGCCGTCCCGCCCGGATTCATCAACTTTACGTTGAGTCAAAAATGGCTGTCCGGCCAGGTGGACGTTATCTGCCGGGCCGGCGAGTCCTACGGCAACGCG
>JBAZLT010000109.1:0-5854 GCA_041650115.1 Dehalococcoidia bacterium
GTGCTTTGTCCATTCCCAGCTTGCCCGCAAAGGTATCGGATACCTCGAGCGAACGTCCGGATGAGGGAGGCAAGTCCGGATCGGGAAGCGCTGCCACAATCTTGATCTGCTCGGCATTGGCCAGGCAGGCCAGGATCCTGGGCATAGTCTCCCTGTCACCGGGAAAGATCCTGTTGGCCAGATCGATATAGATCGGGTCCACTGGGAATTTATTCTCTTCCACGCGGGATTTAAGCCTGGCAAATATTTCAAACGGGTCTGCCTGTCTTGTCATATAGCGTCTCCTTATATTTTGAGGGATTGTTGATCAGGGGCTATGTAATATTGTACAGCAAAATTCCCTCCTTCCGGCTGCGCAGGCGGAGGGAGCTCCCGGGTATGAAAAGTCCGGTCGGGGGCTGCCGCTTCAAATTACGTAGGTCAGCTGTTGTTGACAGGAATTGAATTCGTATGTTAATATTTCCATTTGTTGCAAAGTTGCGCTAATATTCATTAGTTTAGCGCGGATTTTGTATGACCTGGATCACAATCAAGCCGGCTGGTTGACCCGGGATGTGGGCCAGATCGGGAAGTAGTCCGGGGACAACTGGGTGGCTTTTTAATTTGCCAAAATAGTGAATATGAATATAAGGAAGAGAATAGTATGCCGACAGTGAACCAACTGGTCAGGAAGGGCCGTCACAAGATGGCCAGGAAGACCAAGTCTCCCGCGTTGCAGGTGATTTACAACACCCTGAAGAACAAATCGAGGAAGGGTGTGTGCTCTCCGCAGAAACGCGGCGTATGCGTGCAGGTTAAAACCATGACACCGAAGAAGCCTAACTCGGCGCTGCGCAAAATCGCCCGCGTGCGGCTGACGAATCACATCGAAGTTACGGCATACATACCGGGCGAGGGACATAATCTTCAGGAGCACTCTGTAGTTCTCATACGCGGCGGCAGAGTTAAAGATCTGCCGGGCGTCCGCTATCACATCATCCGCGGCACACTCGATGCAGCGGGAGTCGAAAAACGCAGGCAGGGCAGAAGCAAGTACGGGGCTAAGGCCCCCAAGGCGCCTGTTGCGGCCAGCTAAATGTAACGGGAGATATTATGTCAAGGCGAGCCAAATTTGTAAACAGGGAAGTAGTTCCGGATCCTCAGTATGGGAGCCCGGTAGTTGCCAGGTTTATTAATAAAATAATGTATAAGGGAAAGAAGTCCACTGCCCAGGGCATTGTCTACGATGCGTTCGACCGCATCAACAAGCAAATGAAGACAGAGCCCCTCGGCATTTTTGAACAGGCTATGAAAAATGCCACCCCCGCGCTTCAGGTCAAATCAAGACGCGTGGGCGGCGCCACATATCAGGTACCCATTGAGGTTAGCCCGGAGCGCGGCGAGTTCCTGGCCACCAAATGGATCATTACCTATGCCAGGGACCGCGGCGGAAGGTCGATGGCTGAAAAGCTGGCCGCAGAGTTGATGGATGCAGCCCAGGGACAGGGCAACTCCATCAAGAAGAAACAGGATACCCACAAGATGGCAGAGGCAAATAAGGCATTTGCGCATTATCGATGGTAACAGCAGGCGTTAAGGATTCCCGGCCCAGAACAGGCCAGGGTAACAATAAAGTGACAAGATCGTTTCCCCTTGATAAGGTTCGGAACATCGGCATCATCGCCCATATCGATGCCGGTAAAACCACAACTACCGAACGCATCCTTTTCTATACCGGCAGGACTTACAAGGTCGGTGAGGTACATGACGGCACCGCAGTCATGGACTGGATGGTACAGGAGAGAGAGCGCGGCATAACCATAACTTCAGCCGCCACCACCTGCCACTGGAAAGAGCACCGCATCAATATTATCGACACCCCGGGACATGTTGATTTTACGGCTGAAGTCGAGCGCAGTCTGCGCGTCCTCGACGGAGGCGTCGTGGTACTGGATGCCGTGGCCGGCGTGGAAGCTCAGTCTGAGACGGTCTGGCGGCAGGCCGACAGGTATGGTGTGCCCAGGATATGTTTCATTAACAAGATGGACAGGGTGGGAGCCGATTTCATTCGCACTATCGAGATGATAGAGGAACGTCTCAAGGCCAGGACGGTAGCCATACAGGTCCCGGTGGGCAAGGAGAACCTTTTCTGCGGCGTTATCGATCTGATCACTAGAAAGGCCTGGATTTTCCCGGACGAAGTCTCGGAGGAACCGACTGAATCTGAGATTCCCGCGGATATGAAGGAAGAGGTCACCGCTGCCAGGCACGATATGATAGAGAAGCTGGCTGAAAACGACGACCAGCTTATGCTTAAATACGTGGATAATCAGGAGATTGGCGAAGAAGATATTAAGGCCGCTGTCAGGCGGCTGACGGTAACCAACAGGATTGTGCCCATAGTCTGCGGCACCGCATTGCGCAATAAAGGTATACAGCTGGTGCTGGATGCCGTAGTGGATTACCTGCCGTCGCCGTTGGATAAGCCGGCGCTGAAGGTAATTGATACCGCTACAGGGCAGGAAGTTGCCCGCCCGGCCAGCGATGAAGCCCCCTTTACCGCGCTCGCATTTAAAGTTGTGTCCGATCCATTTGTGGGTAGGCTGGTATATTTCAGGGTCTATTCGGGAAGCATCAAGGTGGGTGCGCAGATTTATAATGCCAGCAGGCAGAGCAGGGAACGCCTGGGCAGGCTGCTGCTCATGCACGCTAATAAACGCGAAGAGATAGACGAAGTGGACACCGGCAGCATTGCCGCCACGCTGGGATTGAAAAACACGTTCACAGGTGACACCCTTTGCGACGCAAGTCAGCCCATTTTACTGGAGGATATCAAGTTCCCCGAGCCGGTGATTCATATGGCTGTGGAACCCAAGAGCAAGGCCGATCAGGACAAACTTAGCGACGCGATGGGCAGGCTTTCGGAAGAGGATCCCACCTTCAAAGTCAAGACCAACGAAGAAACAGGACAAACACTTATTTCAGGCATGGGCGAGCTGCACCTGGAAGTATTGATTGACCGCATGATGAGGGAGTTCGGCGTGCAGGTCAGGATCGGCAAACCGCAGGTAGCTTATAAAGAGACGATCACGATGCCGGTAGAGTCCGAGGGACGGTTTATCCGTCAGACAGGCGGGCATGGCCAGTACGGCCATTGCTGGCTGCGCATAGAGCCGGGCGAGCGTAACAGCGGGTTTAAATTTATCAATGAGGTGCGCGGCGGCGATATATCACGGCAATACATACCCGCCATCGAAGCGGGTGTCAGGGAAGCACTGGATTCCGGCGGCGTCAGCGGATATCCGCTGGTTGATATAAAGGTAGCGGTATTTGACGGAAGCGAACACGAGGTGGATTCATCGGAGATGGCCTTCAAGATGGCAGGCTCTATAGCACTGAAGGAGGGCGTGGCCAGGGCCAAGCCGGTGGTTCTGGAACCTATCATGAGACTCGAGGCCGTAACTCCATCGTCCTTCATGGGGGATGTGATAGGCGATCTCAATTCCAGGCGCGGACAGATACAGGGCATCGAGACGCACGGGGAGACCTGCGTTATACATTGTTTCATTCCATTGGCCGAATCGTTCGGTTACGCCACCTCATTGCGGTCGTTGACCCAGGGCAGGGCGACTTATTCCATGGAGTTCCAGCAGTACAGCGAGGTACCGGCCGGCATTCTCGAAGAAATGTTAGCTAAATCGAAGGGTAGGTAAATGACCAAGCAGAAGATAAGAATAAAACTGAGAGGATACGATCACAGGCTGGTCGATCAGTCGGCCGGGCAGATAGTTGAGACTGCAATTAAATCGGGCGCCGAGGTGATCGGTCCGGTTCCCCTGCCCACGAGGATCGAAAAATTCTGCGTCATAAGGTCGCCGCATATCGACAAGGACTCAAGGGAGCAGTTCGAGATACGGACTCACAAGAGGCTGATCGATATCGTCGGGCCGACAACCAAGACAATCGACGCTCTTACTCAACTTCAATTACCTTCTGGCGTTGAGATCGATATTAGATTATAGGATATAGAGAAATGGCAGGCATACTCGGAAAGAAAATAGGAATGACGCAACTGTACAGGGAAAACCTGGAGATAGCGGTTACTGCCATCGAGGCCGGACCATGCTGTGTCACCCAGATCAAGACGGTCGAGAAAGATAAATATAACGCGGTGCAGATCGGATTTGGTGAGGCAAAGAAGCTGGGAAAGGCGGAGAAGGGACATCTCAAGGAGAACGGGAACTACCGCTACCTGCGCGAGGTGCGCATGGATAACGTGAAGGATTACCAGGTCGGACAGAAAATCGATGCGGGAATGTTCAAGGCAGGCGACGTAGTGCAGGTCGTTGGCATTTCCAAAGGCAAAGGATTCGCCGGCGGAGTAAAACGATATCACTTCAAAGGCGGCCCCAAGACGCACGGCCAGTCCGACAGGCATCGCGCCCCGGGCTCGGTAGGGTCTACCACAACGCCGGGACGCGTATTTAAAGGACTGCGCATGGCGGGGCATATGGGCGCCCGCAAGGTCACGGCCCGCAATCTGGTCGTGGTCGAAGTCGACGCGGCCAAGAATGTATTACTGCTGAAGGGCACTGTCCCCGGCGCCAGGGGCGGGATATTGCTGATTGAAAAAGGATCATAAAAGGTTACTGCTGTGGATTTAGAAGTATTTGATTTAAAAGGCGAAAAGACCGGCAAGATAAAGGTCAGCGACTACGTGTTCGGCCAGGCTGTCAATGAGGCAGTCGTGCACCAGGCCCTGGTCACGCAACTGGCAAACAGGAGACAGGGTACCGCCGACAGCCAGACACGCTCTGACGTGAGCCGGAGCACTAAAAAGGCATATGCCCAGAAACACACCGGCCGGGCCAGGCGCGGCGGCGCGACTTCTCCGCTCCTTAAAGGCGGCGGCGTGGTGTTCGGGCCGCATCCCCGCAGCTACCGGCTGGATATGCCCAGGAAAATGCGCAGGCTTGCTCTGCGCAGCGTACTTTCCGGCAAGGTCAGTGGCGGAGAGGTAAAAGTGCTTAAAAAGCTTGACCTGAAGGAGCCCAAAACCAGGCTGATGTCCGATATGCTGGCAGCCCTGGGCGTTGAGGATACCGTCATTATCGGGGTGGCGCTGGGCAAGGACAATGTAACCAAAGCATGTTCCAATCTGCCGGGCGTCAAGACCACCATGGTTTCCATGTTGAATGTGGCGGACCTGCTCTCGTACAAAACTCTGGTGCTGGATGTCGACGCTGTCCGTCGCATCGAAGAGATCTGGGATGTGAAAAAGGCAGCCAAAGCCAAGGAAAAGGCGGGATAAGTAGCCAAGAGGTTTATATATAAGATGAATTTATTTGAGGTATTACGCAGGCCGCTGGTGACAGAGAAGAGCACCAGGCTCTCAGAGCGCAATAAATACGTATTTGAAGTGGACAGGAGGTCTAGCAAGGACCAGGTCAGGCTGGCCGTTGAAAAGGCCTTTAAAGTGAATGTTGTCAGCGTAAACATTGTCAAGGTACCGGGCGAGACTAAAAGGCTGGGCCGGAGGGAAATCAGCCGGCCTGCCTGGAAAAAGGCTATAGTGACGCTCAAAGAAGGGGACAAGATCCAGTTCTTTGAGGGAGTCTAAAATAACAGGAGTATAAATTGGGTTCTGTTATAAAGAAACGCAAAAAGAAGATGGCGAAGCACAAGCATCGGAAGCTGCTGAGAAAGAACCGATGGCAACGACGCCACTCTTAAAGCAGGAGTAGTTAGATTTGGCTTTAAAGACATTTCGCCCTACATCCCCCGGGCGCCGTGGAATGGTCAAGATATCGTTCGACGATATCACCAAGACGGTACCGGAAAAGGCCTTGTTGGTTCCGCAGAAAAGGAAGGCGGG
>JBAZLT010000110.1:0-5818 GCA_041650115.1 Dehalococcoidia bacterium
TATCAGGCTGTAAACAACAAAGATGAACAGCATAATATAGATCAGTCCCCAGATGGCAAAGGTCAGCCCCGCCGGCACAAATAGATTCGGGTACTGATCGGACAACTGCCCGGTGGTCTTATTGTTGATTGGGAGGGCATTGGCCAGGTAATTCACGATAACAACGCCTGCGAACCCGGCCAGATTAAGTACCGATAGAATGATCGATAAACCCTTTTTACCCATGTATCCTCCTTATCCCTGCATGCCTATGCCTTATTTTTCGAAATCCACCGCGATAACCGTTGCATAGTCATCGAGAACCGAGTGAGGGACATCTATCAGCAGATCGCCCACTATATCCTTGTACCCGTAGGCCTCCATCACCTGGTCGCTCACCGCCATGTGTTTTGAGTAGCCCAGTTTTTTACCGTTTGCCAGAATCCTTACCGTGTTAACCGCATTCACCTGCACACCCCGCAGAGTGACGTTCTCATAGGGCTTCATCAACAGGTGAAGATAAAGTGTGTTTCCTTTTCGGGTGGAGGGACCGTAAAACTGCCACGGCTCCAGCCCGGGAACGGTATTCTTGATACTTTCGCCATTGCGCGACATCCATGAGCCGATAGCGGATAACCTCTGGATGTGCTCAGGCGGCAGGCTGCCGTCGCCTTTCGGGCTCACATTCAACAGGAAGTGGCCACCGCGGCCCACCACCTCGCACAGTGTATGAATGAGCCTGGTGGCAGACTTGTATTGTGTATCGTCTTTGTTATAACCCCAGCTCGTATTCATGGTCATGCACGTTTCCCAGGGGCGGTCGGGCGTTTTGGCTGGAATAAACTGCTCCGGTGTATCGAAATCACCGTTCAGCGGCAGCCTGTCGTTGATTACTATGCCTGGCTGCAGTGAACGTATCATGGATGCCAGTTCGGCTGCTTTCCATTGTCCCGGAGAATGCTCCCACTGCCCGTCGAACCAGATCAGATCTATCTTGCCGTAGTTGCAGAGTATCTCTTTAACCTGGCCAAACATGAAATCGAGGTACCGCCGCCATTTAGCCGGGTCGGGCTCCGGCGCACCATTGAAATATTTATAGGGCTTATCCGCATCCGTGAATGCCGGATAGTCGGGATGATGCCAGTCGACCAGTGAAAAATACAGTCCTACGCCCATGCCTTCCGCCCGCACGGCATCTGTGAACTGGCGGACGACGTCCCTGCCGAAGGGGGAGCGCATGACGGAGAATTCCGACAGCCCCGTATCGTACATGGCATAGCCGTCGTGGTGCTTGGCCGTGATTACGGCATATTGCGCTCCCGCCTGCCTCAGTTTGCGTGCCAGCCCGCAAGGGTCCCATTTTTTTGGGTTAAAGGTGGCCGCGCTGGCGTGATAATTCTCCACCGGCACATCCTGCGCCAGCGGAAACATCGGCACCTTGCCCGTCAAAGGCCAGGATATCTCAACTCCCTGCTGGGCAATATGCGACCAGTGCACAAATATGCCGAAACGGGCGTCCTTCCAATTACCGAAATCCGGATTCATCTTGACCTCCACATGTACTCACCCAAACTGTACACATTTCGATTATAGCAAAGAATCCACTTTTTCAGATGTCGAACGGTGAGAGGTAGAACCGCCGTGCTTGTAGATTTATGTTTACCAGCGCGAAATACCTACTGGCTGTGCAGAGGTGAAGCAGATCACATCGATGTGTGATGTCGTAAATGTGACAAACGCGCTGCAGGTAAGGTAAAATTCGCCAATCCAAAGCTTAATTTCGGGGATGATCTCTGTTGCGGTACCGGAGGAACTGAACCCTGACAGGGAAGCTTCAAGCTAAGCAGGAAACATTTAACAAGGAGGTAGAAATCGCAGTGAAAAGGATCGCGGCTTCTCTTTTACTATGCTTGGTAATTACGGCTTCAGTTTTAACACCCGTATTTTTAAGCACCGACACTCATGCTGCAGATATGCAGCAAGGGACGATTAATTATGATATAGCCATCAACAACGGCAGGGTGATCGATCCGCTTACCGGTTTCGATGGTCTGGCCAACGTCGGCATTAAAGATGGAAAAATCGCTGTCATTGTGCCTCCGGGTCAGAAGCTGAGCGGCACGCGGGAGATCGATGCCGCGGGCCTGGTGGTGGCGCCGGGATTTATAAACATCCACAGCCACATCACCGATCTGGGCAACGGTGGTCCGCCGCTGTACATTCAGGACGGAATCACCACCGAGGTTTCCGGCAACTGCGGCATTCTGGGACAGGTAACCTTCTCCAAATTCGCCGAACAGCTTGAAAAAGACGGCCTTTACGCCAATGTGGCTTCATATGTCGGTCACAATTCAATGCGTGAAGCGGTGGGCGTGCCCAATTATCGGACGCCGGCAACACCCGAGCAGCTGGCGAAAATGGCCGATATGCTACGGCATGGAATGCAAGACGGCGCCATCGGCGTCTCCTTCGGCCCGTTTTACGGTCCGGGCGCCACCTACCCCGAGATGCTGGCGCTGGCAAAGGTAGCGGCTGAATACGGAGGTTGCGCCGCCAGCCATGTCAGAGACGCCTATACGCCGGGAGGTGCCGTAAAGGCTGTCAAAGAAGCGATAAGCACGGCAAGGGATGCTAACATACCTTTTATCATCTCGCATACCGGCGGCGGACCGACAGTGGTGCCGCACAGCTCGGGACCGGTGCTGGAAGCCATATACGAGGGCATGGATGAGGGTCTGAGGCTGGGTATCGATTGGTACGGATACGATGCCTTCCTGACCGAGCTGGGCGCGGCCATCTTCGACTACCCGCCCGAGATGTTAATGCTATTGATGGAGTCGAAGGTTTCAGACCTGGAGGTGCCCTCCACAGTTGTGATCGACGGTAATGTATACATGAAGGCCGGTGAACGCTTCTCCAGCATCGACCAGTTCCTGTATGTCAGGAAGAAGGTGAAAAACAAGGAGATCCCCGATCCCATGCTTGTCGGGCACCTGTACAAGCAGGCCAAACAGAAGTTCTGGATGAGCAATCCCTACCTTATGATAGAGAACGACTGCACGATGACGGTGGATAAGACTACAGGCAAATATGCCGGGCATCCCAAGGATGCCGGCGCCTTCGCGCACTTCCTGGGTTACTGGGTAAGAGAGCAGGGTGTCTGCGACCTGCGCACCGCGCTGGCCAGGACCTCAGGCATGGCCGCCTACTGGCTGGGATTGGATAAAAAGGGGCGGGTCCAGGCGGGCTGCGACGCAGACCTGGTGCTTTTCAACCCTGCAACCGTAATAGATAAATCCACGTATACCGAACCCGGACAGGCCTCTTACGGCATACCCTATGTCATCGTAAACGGTGTGCTGGCAGTCGACAACAGCAAGCTGACCGGCGCCAAAGCGGGAAAGATAATCAAACGCACCTGGAACGTGCCCGGCCTATATCCGAACCTGTCAGGGCTACCGCCGATGAACGTTTCAGCTTTAAATCCGTAGAGGAGGTATTAAATGAATAAGACCTGGAAACCTGTTACGGCCGGCATCCTGGATATAATCGCGGGTGCCGCCGCGTTAATCCTGGGTTTCGGTTTAATGATCGGCGGGGAGCTCGTCGGTTTCGTTACCCAGATGCCCCTGTGGCTAAACACGTTGATACCTGTAATCTCAATTCCTTTGATCATACTGGGTCTGATCGATATAGCAGGAGGGATCTGCGCACTTATGCGAAAGGTCTGGGGACTGGCACTGGCCGGTTCCATTACCACACTGATCACCTCGCAGGTCATCGGTATCATTTCCATCGTCCTGATTGCAATATCTAAAAAAGAATTTGCATGATAGGAAATAGACTTAACCTATCATCCCATAACCGGGTTACGGGTTCCCGGTATTTATTCTATGTCGATAACTGATTTATCAAATAATATGATTTAAAAAGAGGAAGATTTTGGGAAAAAGAGTATTGCGGACAAAGCTCTGTGACATGCTGGGAATCGAATACCCTATCCTATCGGCGGGGATGGGACCCACGCTGATGGGGGAAACTACCGGGGCGCCGCCTTCCCTGGTGGTGGCCGTCTCGGAAGCAGGAGGGATGGGGGTTCTCGGGGGCAGCGGTTATACGGTTGAAGAGCTGAGAGCTGCCATACGGGAGATCAAATCAAAAACCAGAAAGCCCTTCGGCGTTGACCTGCTGCTGCCCCAGAAGCTGGATATCGGCAGCGGCCTAGAAAAACAGAGCGCCAAAGAGATGCCGATCAGCCAGATATTAAAGTTACTGCCGCAACCTTATCAGGACTGGGTAAAAAAGGTGAAAGAGGAGCTTCAAGTACCGGATGTGGAGATAATGGTGAAACTGGATACCACAACCCTTCGCCCCCAGGAGGCTATCGCAGTATGCATCGAAGAAAAGGTCCCTCTATTCTGTGCCGGACTGGGCAATCCGGGTTTCATGGTGGCACAGGCCCACGCAACGGGAATGAAAGTGCTCGCAATCACCGGCAATGCCAAGAATGCACGCCGCATGGCGCAATCAGGCATAGACCTTCTGGTCGCTCAGGGACATGAGGGAGGCGGGCACACGGGACGCATCGGTACATTGGCGCTGCTGCCCCAGGCCATCGATGCAGCCGCACCGGTGCCTGTCATCGCTGCCGGAGGGATCGGAGATGGACGCGGATTAGCCTCGGTACTGGCCATGGGCTGCGTCGGGGCATGGGTCGGGACCCGTTTCCTGGCTACGATCGAGGGAGGAGCCCATGCAATTAATAAAAAACACATTCTGGACTCCACCGATGAAGATACACGCGTGAGCAAAGCATATACGGGCAAGACGCTGCGGGCGAGCTATAACAGGTACCATGATCTATGGGACGGTTCCGGACTCGATCCGCTTCCTTTCCCGATTCAAGCAATGATATCCTCCGCCCTGCTGGCCAGCTTTGTCGAGGGAGGAAAGGACGATTACGTAGGAAGACTCGCCGGTCAGGTGTCAGGCCTGATCAAGGAAATTAAACCTGCCAGGCAAGTCCTGGAGGAGATGGTGGAGGAAGCGGCGGATATCTTAACGCACCTGCTTCCCGAGACTGTCACCGTAAAATAGGGATAGAGCTAACAGAGGGCGCAGGAGGACCAACTTCAATGTCTGACAGTTTGAGTACCTATCGTGAAATCGGCAGAAAAATCGAGCAGTATATCCGTCCATCCACCTTCCCTCTGGCCGTTAAAACGATTCAGTCTGAAGATGAGATCAGGCCTGAATACAGAAGGCCCCTTAAAAAGCAGAATTTACAGAGCTTCGTATGCCAGAACTTTAAAATCGCCCGTTCATACGGCTGGACGGTGGCCATCACGAAAGAAGATATCAACTGCAAGGCTGCCCGTGTCATATACGGCTGGGATGAGATAGATGAGGACTATACCGGCTGGACCGATAAGTTCAGTGTGGGCCTGTACGCTGCAGACGTTGAAACTGCCAGGAAACTGGGAAAATACATGTACCGCCTGGACAACCGTTTTGAAGGCCTTGTCATCTCTCCTCTGACGCGGGCCAGGGTTATCCCGGAGCTGGTCCTTATCTACTGCCTTCCTGCCCAGGCGATGCGGTTGATACAGGGATATTTATATTTCGAGGGAGGGGCCCTGGAGTTCTCCGCGGCGGGCAGGGTGGGTTCCTGCCATGAGGGCATCGCCAAGACCTTGATAACGGGCAAGCCGCAGCTGGTGCTGCTGGGTAACGGTGACCGTGTCTGGGGCGGAGCTCAGGACTCCGAGGTCATGTTTTCCTGCCCGGCAAATAAACTGGATTTATTGGTCAAGGGACTGGAAGCGACTCATAAAGCAGG
>JBAZLT010000111.1:0-5787 GCA_041650115.1 Dehalococcoidia bacterium
CCCGCTGGCGCAGCTATATTTCGCGCTGGGCATACCCAACGTGGGGGAGGAGACAGCCGCCATTCTGGCCAGGCAGTTCAACGGTATAGACAAACTAGCTGCGGCAGGGGCTGAGGAGCTGATGAATATACCATCCATCGGCCCCAAGATCTCCGACGGCATACTGGCCTTCTTCCGCCAGCCCCAGAATGTGCGCATCATTGAGAAGCTGCGCAAAGCCGGTGTGGTCATGCAGGCCGCTGAGCAGCCCGTCGGGGAGCAGCCCCTCTCCGGCATGGAATTCGTCATCACGGGCAAGCTCGAGATGTCCGGCCGGCAGGAGATCGAGGCGCGCATCAGGTCGCTGGGAGGAAAGGCCGCCTCCGACGTCACCAGGCGGACGAATTACGTGGTGGCGGGGAGCGACCCCGGCTCCAAGCTGGCTCGCGCGCAGTCGCTGGGCATAAAGATACTGACGGAGAAGGAGTTTTTAGCATTGCTGGACAGCCACGGCGGCGGTGAAACGAATCAGGCCAAGCTGCTATGAAGATCATCATGGGCCTGGGCAATCCCGGCAGGCAATACCAGCACAACCGGCACAACGTCGGCTTCCATTGCATCGACCGCCTGGCCGAGAGATATGCCATTAAATTTAAAAACAAGCTCTGCCAGTCACAGACAGGTACGGGACAGATAGAGGGAGAGGAGGTCGTGCTGGCCAAACCATCGACCTTCGTAAACCTGAGCGGCAACGCGGCCGTCGCCTTGCTCAAACGCTTCAACTGCGACCCCCAGGACCTGATCGTGATACACGACGACCTGGACCTTCCCACCGGGCGCATCCGCGTCAGGCTGGGCGGCGGGTCGGGCGGCCACCGGGGTATCAAGTCCATCATACATACGATCGGCAGCCAGGACTTCCACCGGGTGCGCATCGGCATCTCGCGCCCCCTCTCCGACCGCTCGGATGAAAACTACGAAAACGAGATCGTCGACTACGTGCTGGGAAATTTCAGCCGCGAGGAAAACGAGCTGATCCAGCCTGCGCTGGACCTGGCCTGCGACGCGGCCGCCGCCATACTGGCGGAAGGCATCGAAGCAGCCATGAATAAATTCAACCGCCGCAAGTAGGATTCCCCATTGTTTTGTATTGCCCGTGTTTTCAATCGGGTGATATAATGACACAGCCTTAAATTGAAAGCTGAATTCCCCTTGAATTTAAGCAGGTAGTGTTATTATGAAAATAGAGAACGTCGGCGCTCGTGAAATAATCGATTCCAGAGGCAATCCCACCGTAGAAGTTGAAATAATCCTGGAAAACGGTATCTCCGGCAAAGCTTCCGTGCCCTCCGGCGCCAGCACGGGTAAATACGAAGCGCTGGAGCTGCGCGACGGGGATAAGAAGCGCTTCGGCGGCCTGGGCGTGCTCAAGGCCGTGGAGAACGTCAACACCATCATCCGCAAGGCCGTGGTGGGACAGGATGTCTCACAGCAGGAGAGATTAGATAATCTGATCATTGAGCTGGACGGCACGCCGGACAAGTCCAGGCTGGGCGCCAATGCCATGCTGGGCGTATCACTGGCGGCGGCGCACGCCGCAGCCAGCGGCGCTGGGCTTCCCCTCTATAAATACATCGGCGGCGAAAAGGCCGTCACGCTGCCCGTCCCCATGATGAACATACTTAACGGCGGGAAGCACGCCGAGAACTCCACCGACCTGCAGGAGTTCATGGTGATGCCCACCGGAGCCGCCGGCTTTTCGCAGGCCATGCAGATGGGCTGCGAGGTCTACCACGCTCTCAAGAATGTATTGAAAAAGAAGAACTACAACACCAACGTCGGAGACGAGGGCGGCTTCGCCCCCTCGCTTTCCTCCAACAGCGAGGCAGTCGAGGTGATACTGGCGACCATCGAGCTGGCCGGCTATAAGCCGGGTAAGGACTGCCATATAGCCCTGGACCCGGCGGCCAGCAGCTTCTACCAGGAAGGCAAGTATGTACTGGCGCGCGAGGGCAGGTCGCTGGACAGCGCTCAAATGGTGGATTTCTACGCCGACTGGGCTTCGAAATACCCCATCGTCAGCATCGAGGACGGCCTGGATGAGGACGACTGGGACGGCTGGATACTGCTCAACAACAAACTGGGTAAAAAGGTGCAACTGGTCGGCGACGACCTCTACACCACCAACGTTAAACGCATCCAGGACGGCATAGCAAAGAAGGCGTCCAACTCGGTACTGATCAAGCTCAATCAGATAGGCACACTGACCGAGACGCTGGCCGCCATCGAGATGGCACGCAAGGCCGGCTGGACGGCGGTCATCAGCCACCGCTCCGGAGAAACTGAGGACACTACCATCGCCGACCTGGCGGTGGCCGTCAACTCGGGACAGATCAAGACCGGCGCTCCCTGCCGCAGCGAGAGGGTGGCCAAGTATAACAGGCTGCTTAAAATCGAAGCCGAGCTGGGTAAAAAGGCCCGCTACCCCGGCCGCGGCGCACTTCTGATTTAGGAGGACCGTATTTCATGGAGCTGTTCAAGGGCATCAACCAGATCAAACTCCCGCTTCTCAAGGTCGGCCCGGAGAACGTCAACGTCTATATTATCGAGGGCAATGAGGGCAACCTCATGATCGATACGGGCTGGAACACGCCCGAGGCCTTCAACGCGCTGGCACAGGAGATGAAGAGCAGCGGCTTCGCCATGAAGGACATCACCGACATCGTCATCACGCATTTCCACCCCGATCACATCGGCCTGGCCGGTAAAATACAGGAGTTGACCGGCGCCAAAGTCTCGCTCAGCGAAATAGAGGGCAACCTGCTGGACTCGCGCTATTTCCACGCTGAAAACCTGCTGGGTGAGCTCTCCGCCTTTCTGACATCCAATGGAGTGCCTGACTGGGAGCTCAAGATGCTCTCCGAGGCGTCCTTCAATATCCGCAGCTACGTCTCCCCCTTCAAGGCTACGAAATTGCTTAAGGAAGGCGACACCGTTTCCATGCCCCCTTACGAGTTTCAGGTCATCGCCGCGCCCGGCCATTCCCCCGGCCACATCTGCCTCTATGAGCCCAACAAGAAATATTTCTTCTGCGGCGACCATGTCCTACCCGAGGTCGTTCCCAACATAAGCTACCACCCCCAGTCCGGCGAAAACCCTCTTGGTGATTATGTAAAGTCTCTGGGATCGCTGTCAGAGCTTGAGACCCGTTTCGTTTTCCCGGGCCACGGGTCGGTTTTCAGCGGCCTCGCGCCCATGATCGACGATATCATGCGCTTTCATCGCGACAGGATGATGAGAATACAGAGGGCGATGGGGGTCGAGACAAAAGACGCCTATGCTGTGGCCAAATCCATACCCTGGGTTGTCAACGGCGAGGAAACGGCCTACGATAAATTAGAGCCGATAGACAGAAGGCTGGCGGTACTGGAGGCGCTGGCCCACCTGCAGTACATGGTGGCCAAGGGCAAGGGCAAAAGAATGTCGGAGAACGGCAAGACCATCTACTTTTCCGGGGAATGATGTATGGATAATAAACTGGTCAGGAAAATCGGATCGCTCAACCTGAAATACAGCCATGCGCCGCAGCCCGGCCTGCTTATCGCCATGCCCAATCCATATCAGGGACGCGACTACACGATAGAGGTCGTCGCGCCCGAGTTCACCGCGCTCTGCCCGATCAATGAAGGGCAGCCCGATTTCGCCACCATCACCCTCAGGTACGTGCCTGATAAGTCTATCATCGAGTTCAAATCGCTCAAGCTTTACCTTACCAGCTACCGCACCGTTAAGACTTTTTACGAGGAATCGACCAACCGTATACTGGAGGACCTTGTCAGGGCGCTTAAGCCCAATAGCATGGAGATCGTCAGCGAGTGGAATATCCGCGGCGGCATGTCGACCAGGATCACCGCCGCCTATAAAAAGAATAAAACCGCTAGAGGAGGTTGACCAATGGCATATAAGATAGGTATCAACGGATTCGGCCGCATAGGCCGGCTCGTCTTCAGGACTGTCAATCAGCATTACGGCGATAAGCTTGAAATAGTCGCCGTCAACGACCTGACGGACGCCAAAACCAATGCGCACCTGCTTAAATACGACAGCACCTACGGCATCTACCCGGGCAAGGTGGAGGCGGCCGCCGATGCAATAATCGTGGACGGCGAGAAAACAAAGGTAATAGCTGAACGCGACCCCGCCAAAATCCCCTGGAAGGACCTGGGAGCCGACATCGTAATAGAGTCGACCGGCCTTTTCACCGATGCCACCAAAGCCGCCGCGCACCTGCAGGGCGGCGCCAAAAAGGTCATCATCTCAGCGCCGGCCACCAACGAGGATATCACCATCGTTATGGGCGTGAACGAAGATAAATACGTGGCGTCCAAACACAACATCATCTCCAACGCGTCGTGCACCACCAACTGCGTCGCCCCCGTGATCAAGGTGCTCAACGAAAAATTCGGCATATCCAAGGGGCTGCTTACTACCATACACGCCTATACCAACGACCAGCGCCTGCTGGACATGTACCACAAGGACCTGCGCCGGGCCAGGTCGGCGGCGCTGAATATCGTCCCCACCACCACGGGAGCGGCCAAGGCGGTGGCGCTGGTCTTACCCGAGCTCAAGGGCAAGCTGCACGGCATATCGCTGCGCGTACCCGTCCCCACGGTCTCGCTGTGCGACCTCGTCTGCGACCTCAATCAGGAGATCACAGCGGAACAGGTCAATACAGCCTTCCGCGAAGCTGCGACAGGCAAGCTCAAGGGCATATTGGAATACTGCACCGAGCCGCTGGTGAGTACCGATTTCAGGGGCAACCAGAACAGCTCGATCCTGGACTCCCTGCAGACCATGGTGATGGGCGGCAATATGGTCAAGGTCATCGCATGGTACGACAATGAGTGGGGCTACAGCTGCCGCATGGCTGACCTGGCCATCATGCTCTTCGACAAGGGACTGTAAAAGAATTACAGATTCAGATTTAGGCTTGGGTCGGATTAAAGCAATGCCGGAGCAGAGCATTCAGGGAACCGATACCTGCACGTCGCCGACGGTGGGCTCGATCGATGCCTACGAAAAGCACTGGTTTTGCGTCTCCCTGTCCAGGGATGGCAGGGTCACCCTGCAGGATGCCGATTCACCCGAATGCTTCCTGGAAAGCCTGAAGACTTCGCTGCTGGCCTGGGTGGATTACCGCACCTCCGACTATGAGAAGGACGTGCGCAGCGGTGCTATCGCGCTGGGATTCTCACAGCAGCTGGTCGATGCGCTGGCCGGCAATCCGCGCCTTCTTTACGAGGACTACTCATCCGAGATGGGCATCAAGCTGTCCTCCATTCAGATACGCATCGACGACGGTATCGATGTGCAGAACCTGACAACCCTGCTGCTGCTGCGCAGGAACTTTATCCTGACCATCCACCCCATCCTGGTCGACCGCCGCTTCATTCGCCTGCGCAGATATTCGGAGACCGTCTTCAAGAAGGTGCCGCTGGATATCTGCGCCGAGGACAAGCTGACCACGCTGCTGATACGCGTCATCGACCAGAACAACGACCGCAATTTCGAACACCTTCGGCAGATAGAAGCGCGCGGCGATGACCTCAACCGCAGCCTGATGGACCCCCAAACGCCGCGCACGCTGCTCGGCCCCCAGATATACAACATGAAGCATGCGCTGATTACCTACCTGGACGCGCTGTGGGAGACGGTGGACGTGCTGCACGACCTGCGCTACGGGGACGCCGACCTGCTGGCCAACGACAACGCGCTGCTCAACAGGCTGGGCTACCTGGCAGACGA
>JBAZLT010000112.1:0-5774 GCA_041650115.1 Dehalococcoidia bacterium
AAACCACCGCATCCAGCAGCTTCCTGGAGCTGTCACCCCGCGCTGTGGAAAACCACCCGATCTTCAACATCTTTCCGACTATTTATTGATGTTCTTGTCCACCCTGGCTGTTACACTGAGCAGATGTATCAGCACGCTTGACTTCCTGGCGTGAATGGTTGCGTATTTGAGCGAAGACATAAACTCCTGCGGGCCGTTGAATTCATTCATCTCGACAATGACGTAGCCAAGCTCCGAGGGGCTGTGCGCGTCCGACCCGGCGCTGATCAACGTCCCATGGCGCTGTGCCAGGCTGAGCGCCCTCTTTTCGGTGCCTGGAAAAAGGCTGCGCGAGTTATATACTTCGATGATATCCACGTTGTCTGCCAGTTTCTCCAGCACCTTATTATTGCGGAAGGCCGAAGGCCTCACTATGTCATAGGGATGAGGTATGCAGATCAGGCCGCCCTGGTCGCGTATGCGCTTCACAGTCTCGTCCACCGATATCCTATCCGGTATGTCCTCCTGCAGGAACATGCCCATGATCTCGCCGTAGGGGGTGCGCACTTCCTCGCAGATAATGATCTTAATGGGGGACATCTTGCTCATCTCTCGTGCGCCCAGCGTGGTGCCGTGGTCGGCCACGCCGATGCAGTTGATGCCCTTGGACTGGCAGGCTGCGATCAACTGTTCGTATGACATATATGAGTCGATCGAGTGCCTGGTATGGACATGCAGGTCGGCCCTGAGCAATATCAGACCCTCTCCAGATACTGGCCGGTGCGGGTGTCGACCTTGATCGTATCCCCGGTATTAATGAAGAACGGCACCTGTATTGTGATGCCGGTCTCGAGCATGGCGGGCTTGCCTCCGGCACTGGCGGTGTTTCCCTTGAAACCGGGGCCGGTCTCGGCGATCTGCAATTCGACCGAGATCGGCAGCTCCACGCCTATGGGAACGCCCTTGTGTATGAGCAATTCCATGTTCATATTCTCTTTGAGGTAGTTGACCGTGTCGCCCATCAATACCTTGTCGACGGCCATCTGCTCGTAATTCTGGTTGTCCATGAAGTGGTAAAGGTTGCCGTCGTTGTAAAGGAACTGTACCTGGCGCCTTTCCAGAAAGGCCTTGGTGAATTTCTCGCTGGCCTGGAATGATTTCTCAACGATATGCCCGGCCTTAACGTCTCTCAGCCTTATCCTGATCTGAGCTGAGCCCCTGCCCATCTTGATGTGCTGGTAGTCGAGCACCTGATAGAGTTGCCCGTCCAGCACAATGGTGATACCTTTCTTAAGTTCGCCGGCGTCGATCATGATGTTTTTCCTCCGTTTAGACGGGACTTTTTACCTGCGGTGGTCAGGGCCAGCGCTTTTCCTCCATCGATAGTGACGGTATCTTCGATCCTGACTCCGCCCCATCCGGGCAGGTAGATCCCGGGCTCGATAGTAAAGACCATTTTCTCCAACAGTATATCATCCGCGGAAGGTCCCAGGCGCGGCCACTCATGAGCATCCAGGCCGATGCCGTGGCCCAGGCCGTGTCCGAAGCTTTCTCCATAGCCGGCTTTATCGATAATATCACGAGCCAGCTTGTCCGCCGTACCTGCGATCATACCGTCTTTGACCAGTGCCATAGCCGTTGTCTGGGCGCCCAGAACGGTATTGTATACTTTGTTGAACCTGTCATCCATTTTGCCGATTATGTAAGTGCGCGTCATATCGCAGCAATAGCCATTTACCCTGGCCCCGAAATCGATGGTCACAGGTTCACCTTCTTCGATCGCCCTGTCCGTTGGCCTGGCATGCGGCAGCGCCGAGTTCGGGCCTGAGGCCACGATGATCTCGAACGGCAACGGCTCGCTCCCCTCCTGCCGGATGCAGCTTTCAATCTGCCAAGCCAGCTGTCTTTCGGTCAAACCTGCCCTGATGGCAGGCACGATCCTTTTCAGGGACCTGTCCGCGATAGCGCAGGCCTTTTTAATGTCTGCCAGCTCCTCTATATCCTTGATTGAACGCAGCTTTTCAACCATACCCCTGACAGGTATAACCTTGAAATTATCCGCGGGGGATTGCGCGCTCCGGCAAATGGAATGGTAGGTGGTCAGCGGCAGATGGTCGGACTCAACACCGAGTTCGCCGATAGCCATGCCGGTTACGATGTCTGACAACCAGCTGCCGATGTCTCCCTTGATATATACGCTATCAAAGCCGGGCGATTGTTGACGCGCCTGCTCGACATAGCGAAAGTCCACTGCCAGGCAGGCTTTGTGAGCTGAGATAACGAGCCATCCCGCGCTGCCGGTGAATCCTGAGAGATAACGCCGGTTGCTGGCGGACCCGACGAGTGCGCCGTCTATGCCGTGTGAGACAAAGGCATCGCGCAGTGAAGACAAACGGTTCAAGCTGCTGCTCCCGATATCACCGGTAATTTATGGCGGTGGTCACAGTATCAAGCCTTCTTTTTACGCGCGTGGTAGGTTTTTCGCTGGCCGAAGATTTTTTTAGTCGTCTTGCATTCAGGATATTTGCTGCAGGCCAGGAATTTACCATAGCGCCCGGTGCGTATAACCATGGCCTCGCCGCAGTTAGGGCATTTTTCATCCGAAGGCTCGGGGGCGGGTCCGCGGTTGACGGCCACGTTCTTCTTGCCCGTGCAATTGGGATAATCGGAGCAGGCCCAGAACTTGCCGAAGCGGCTCGATTTCAGGATCATGTCCTTGCCGCATTCAGGGCACTTCTCTTCAGATTTGATCACTACCTTTTGCAACTTCTCCTGCGCCCGTGTAAGGTCGTTCTCGAAGGGTGAATAAAACGATTTGATTACCGTCTGGCGATCCATCTTGCCCTTGGCGATCTCGTCCAGTTCCGATTCCATTCTGGCCGTGAAATTGAAATCGATAATATTTGGGAAATTGCTCACCAGCAGATCATTGACTATGATCCCGATCTCCTCGGGTCTCAGCTTGCCGCTGTCCTTGTATACATATTCTCTGTCCAATATGGTGGAGATGATCGGCGCATAAGTGCTGGGTCTGCCTATGCCCTTCTGCTCCAGCGCTTTAATCAACGTGGCCTCCGTATAGCGCGGGGGAGGCTGGGTAAAGAACTGCTCGGGGAACAGGTCGAGCAGGTTGAGGGGCTCACCCTCCTTCAACTGCGGTATGGAGGCGGACTTGAAATCATCGAACTCGTCTTTCTCCTCATCGCGCCCTTCGATGTACAGCGCCATAAAGCCCGGGAACCGCAGCGATGAAGCTTTGGTGCGCAGCAAATATACGTCCTTGTTCTTCACGGAGTTAGCCTCGATATCGACGGTCAGCGTATCGAACAGCGCTGCGGACATCTGACTGGCGATGGCCCTTTTCCAAATTAATTCATAAAGCTGGAACTGGTCCTTGTTAAGAAATTTCTTGATCGCCGCCGGCTCGCGGTGCGCCCTGGTCGGACGGATGGCCTCATGCGCTTCCTGCGCCATCTTGACCTTCTTGGTGAAATGCCGTGGCGAAGCGGGCAGGTATTCCCTGGAGAACTTGTCTGATATATAGGATCGTATCTCCTCAACAGCCGAAGCGGCCATATTGGTGGAGTCCGTCCTCATGTACGTTATCAGGCCGGTATCGCCTTCCTCGCCGATGGGCAACCCTTCATAGAGCTGCTGGGCGATAACCATGGTCTTTTTAGCGGTGAAGCGCAGCTTGCGATAGGCCTCCTGCTGCATTGTGCTGGTAATGAAAGGCGGGGATGATTGCCGGGCTACCTCTTTTTTCTGTATCGACTTTACCGAGTATTCCGACTGGCGCAGCGCCAGTATGATGTTTTCGCAGTGGTCGGTGTCGGGTATATCCAGTTTACCGTTGCCGGCCAGTCCCACAAGCGAAGCCCGGAAGGGGATTCCCTGCTTGACTCGCTGCACCAGCTCGGCTTCAATCGTCCAGTACTCGACCGGGACAAATTGCAGTATCTCCTTCTCGCGGTCCACGATCAGCCTGACCGCGACCGATTGCACCCGGCCGGCTGAAAGCCCCTTGAGCACCTTCTTCCACAGCAGGGGGCTCAGCTTGTATCCCACCAGGCGGTCGAGTATGCGCCTGGCCTGCTGCGCGTCCACCAGCTTCATGTCGATGGGACGAGGGTTCTTAAAAGCGTGCTCGACAGCCTCCTGCGTGATCTCATGGAAGGTCACTCGCCTGAGGGGTATATCGTCCTTCTGCAGGTTGGCGGCTTTGATAAGGTGCCATGATATGGCCTCGCCTTCGCGGTCCGGGTCTGTAGCCAGATAAACGGAAGAGGCGCTGTTGGCCAGATCCTTGATCTCTTTGAGCGTCGACTTTCTCTCCGGAATGTTCTTGTACTCGGGCTCAAAGTCGTTTTCGATGGATATGCCCAGCCTGTCGGACGGGAGGTCGCGGACATGCCCCATGGACGCCCGTATGACATACTCTTTGCCCAGTATCCTGCCCAGTGTTCTGGCTTTGGCCGGCGATTCTACAATTACAAGTTTTACGCTCATATTCTTCTCTATAACATAATAAATATTATTTCAGGCTGCTGCTCAATGCGTAGGTCATGCCGCCTGTCTGCCTGACGAGACCATTCAATTCCATGATGGAGAGGCAGCTGATGACCGTCGATGTATCCAGACCGCTGGCACGGCATATCTCATCGATGTGCGCCGGCTCATCGGAAATGCATTTTATTATAATCGATTCGTTTCCATCGGGGGTAAGTGCGTCCTTCATCTCAATCTGACGCGAGACAACAGGAAGCTGCAGTTCTTCCAGTATATCCAGGTGGTTTCTGACAAGCTTGGCGCCTTCCTGTATGAGCCTGTTGGGGCCGCGGCTCATGCCGGAGAGCACACTTCCCGGCACAGCGAAGACCTCCCTGTTTTGATCCACTGCAAATCCCGCAGTTATCAGCGCGCCGCCCTTGTCGCCGGACTCCACCACCAGCACGCCGCGGCTCAGGCCGCTCAATATCCTGTTGCGGCGCGGGAAATTTTCCGGTTTGGGTTTCGTTCCCAGCGGATGCTCGCTGATCAGTGCGCCTCTTTCCAGTATATCCCTGGCCAGTTTCACGTTCTCCGGCGGGTAGACGATATCAAGGCCGCAGGCGAACACCGCAATGGTGCGGCCGTGCGCTTCCAGCGCCGCCCGGTGCGCAATGGTGTCAATACCCCTGGCCAGCCCGCTGATGATGGTTATACCGTTGAGTGCCAGACTGCTCACAATATCCTCGGTCACCTGCCTGCCGTAGGAGGTCGCCTTGCGAGTCCCCACCACAGCGATGCTGTCAGCATCGGCTGCGTCCAAGCCGCCGCGGATATACAGTACCGCCGGGTAGTCATGCGTTTCCCTCAGCAGAGCGGGGTAGTCCGGCGACTCGCAGGTGATCACCGTGATGCGGTATTTGTCGATCAATGCCAGGTCCTTGTCCGGGTCTATACCGAGCCGGCCGGACACGATGTTGTCGACCGCGGAGGCATCGAGCCCCGCCTTGAGCAGCTCCGGACCGGGCGCAGCCCAGGCCTTTTCCAGCGAGCCGAAATATTTTTTAAGCAGGGCAATCCTCACCCTGCCGATGCCGGGCACTCTGGTGAACCCGATCCAGTATTTGATTTCGCTCTGGTCAGACATATAAATCGAGGTATTTTAACACAAGCGACTGTAATGCAATAAAAGACTGCTGGATGGCATCTGTTTCAGACGGGAGGTGTTGAATTGAGGGCGGACGGATCAGGTGGTTTCTTCGCTGTTGAGCATCCGGTTAATCTCGGGTATGACGGCTATGGCCGCT
>JBAZLT010000113.1:0-5744 GCA_041650115.1 Dehalococcoidia bacterium
CCAGGGCGATCTTGAGCCCCTCGGGCTTCTTCAAGTCCAGTATGATACCTTTTTTACTGCGGTTCCAGACCATGAATGCGTCCTGGCCTCGCAAGGGATCACCCCCCGGCCTCTCAACCTTGATCACTTCGGCGCCCTGCTCCGCCAGCAGCGTGGCCGCGAACGGCCCGGCTATATACTGGCCGAAGTCGAGCACCCGTATACCGGATAATGCTCCTTGTGACATACGTCACCTCCTTTAATTAACGTCGAAATCAACTGCAGGAAGCGGTCATCAGACGTATATAGAAGTTGATGATCTCGCCATAGCTGCTGATAAGTATTCGTTCGTTGATGCCGTGCAGGGATGCGATCTCGTCCGACCTGACGCGCTCGGGCACGTACCGGTAGCAGCAGGGGGAGAGGTCTACGAAATAGCAGCAGTCGGTCCTGCCCAGCACCAGTGTGGGCGCAATGATGGCGTCGGGTATGACATCCCGTAGGGCGCCGATAAGCATGTCGAAGCTCCAGCCGGATGTGGGCGAGGTGGGGGAGGGCTGAAACAGGTTGCCGGCCAGGGGATGTATCTCGATGCGCGGGTCGTTGATTATTTTCGTCACGCGCTCTATCACACTTTCGACGGTGTCCCCCTGCAGTATGCGGAAGTTGATCACGGCCGCGGCCTGCATGGGAAGTATGTTGTCCCTGTCGCTGCCCCGGAACTGTGTGGGCGCGGTGGTGGTTCTGATTGAGGCGTCGGTCACCGGCCTGGCTGCCAGCTGCCCTTTGACCAGCCCGCCGAACAGCCACATGTTGGCGAAGATCATTTTGGCGGGGAAGGGCATCTCGGGTCCCAGGTATTCGAACAGCGCGGAGGAGGGACCTGTGAACCGCGCTGGAAATGGTTTGGCCTGAAGTTTAGCTACGGCTGTCGCCAGTATACCGACCGTGGTCTGGCGCGGAGGCTGGGCGGCATGGCCGCCCTCGGCTCTGGTGCTCAATTCCAGTGACAGGAAGCCTTTCTCGGCGATGCCGATCAAAGCTACCCAGCCAGGTATGCCCGGCGCAACCCCCTGCGTGGTCGCCATGCCTTCGTCTATGATGTATTCGAACTTCAGGCCCTGCGCCCGGAGATATGCGGCGATCTTGCCCGCCCCCTCTTTGCCGCCGACCTCCTCATCGAAACCGAAGGCGAGGTAAATGGAGCGCGCAGGTGTGAAACCGTCCCCGGCCAGATAGTCCACAGCTTCCAGTAATCCCATCAGGCTGCCTTTATCGTCCAGTGTGCCTCTGCCCCAGACGCGGCCGTCTGCTATCCGGCCGGAGAAGGGAGGATGTTCCCAACCTTCATCCGTGGCGGGCACGACATCCTGGTGAGCCAGCAGCAATACGGGCTTCAGCTCCGGATTGCTTCCCCTCCAGATATAAAGCAGGCTATAATCGTTGATCAACTGCTTTTCCAGTATTGCGTGGGCCCGAGGGAAGGACTTTTCCAGAAAGGAGTGGAAGGCCGTGAACTGACCGAAGTCGAAATGGGAGCGGTCGTGGCCTGAGACCGTTTTGTAGGTTACGGCCTGCGACAGCCGCGCGGCGGCTGCATCGATGTCTATTGCATAGCTGATTTTTTCACGGGCGGCCGTCTGTTTGGACTTGAAGGCAGCCGTCCTGGCCGAGATTACAGCTATGAGGATGATAATTGCCAGTGCCGCGAGCGACACCGCGATAATCCAGAATGACATGGCCGCTCCTCTCCCGGTTGCTGACTATGGAATTGTAGCATAATAGCCTGATTGCATCCATTAAGCCGATGTAGTATAGTGCGTTGAATTCCATCGGGGGGCGCGGCGACTTTAAGGAGGTACCGATATGTCCGATTCACACAACGAGGTAAAAGAGTACAGGACGGGCGGCTGGAGCGCGCACTACGTTCTCATCATCTGCACACTGCTGTACGCCATCAACTACATGGACAGGCAGGTGTTCTCGGTCATACTTCAGCCCATGAAGATGGATCTGGGCCTGACCGACGCCGAGTGCGGCCTGGCCTCCACCGTGCTCATACTGGGCATGGCGCTCTTCTCCTTCCCCATAGCTCACATGGTCGACCGCTGGAGCCGCAGGAAATCGATCGGCCTGATGGCCATGCTGTGGAGCGGGTTCACCTTCCTCACCGGCCTGGCCACCAACTTTGTCACCGTGATCATACCGCGCGCCTTCGTGGGCCTGGGCGAGGCCGGCTTCGTGCCGGGCGGCACAGCCATGATCGGCGCCTCCTACGCCAAGGAGAAGCGGGGACGTGCACTGGGCATATTCCATATCGCCATACCGCTGGGCGCTGCAGCCGGCGTAATGCTGGGCGGCGTCATATCCGCCAGCTATGGATGGCGCACGCCCTTTTATTATTTCGCCATACCCGGCGTCATCCTGGGCATACTGGCTTTCTTTATGAAGGACTACAAAACGGCCGTGGATGAAAGCGCATCCACCGGGATCAAGGGCTTTTTTGCGGCGCTGGGCAACGTGCTTAAACTGCCCACCATTAAATGGTTCTACCCGGCGCTGGGCCTGGCGGTTTTCATGTCGACCTCTGTGCTGATCTGGCTGCCCAGCCTGATCATGCGCGTTATGAACGTAAACGAAGCTGCCGCCGGCATGCTGGTGGGCGGCATCGGCCTGACAGCCATCATCGGCGCGCCGCTGGGCGGCATCCTGTCGGATTTCTGGCAGAAGAGGAATAGTCGCGGCAGGATGTATGTGCCGGCGCTGGCCTACCTGGTCTCGGCAGTCTTAATCGTGGTCGTGATATTGACCAAATTCAGCCCCCTGGGCATAGCCCTGGCGGTGTTCTACGGTATAGTCGCATCGATGGCGGTGCCGGCTTTCGCCACGGTTTCGCAGGATATCGTGCCGGTAGCGCATAAAGGCCTGTCGATGGGTCTGGTCGTATTTGCGCAGTACCTGTTCGGCGGCGCCTGGGGTCCATGGCTGATCGGATGGCTGTCCGACCTGATGGGAGGCGGCGCCGAGGGTCTGAGCACGGCCGTCATGCTCTCGGCTGTGGTCGGTGTCGTGGGCGGCATCTTCTTCCTGGTCGCAGCGCGCACATATCCGGCCGACGCGGAGAAGGTCAGGCGCGAGACCGTGCTGGCTGAATCATGACCGGATGGTTAATTATTAGCGCCGGCCTGTGTTAAAATAGTCTACTTCGCACAAAAAAAGGAGGTATTTGCATGGGTTTACTGGACGGTAAGGTAGCCGTAATCACCGGCTCAGGGCGCGGTCTGGGGAGGGCCGAAGCTCTGCTCTTCGCATCCGAAGGGGCCAAAGTAGTGATCAACGATCTGGGAGGCGGCTCGGACGGTGCCGGGTCCGCATCCACACCGGCCGACGAGGTGGTGGCGGAGATCAAGAAGATGGGTGGTCAGGCAGTGGCCAACTACGATTCGGTGGCCACGTGGAAGGGCGGCGAGAACATCATCAAGGCCGCCGTGGACGCCTTCGGAAAGATAGACATACTGGTCAACAACGCGGGCATACTGCGCGACCGGATGGTCTTCAATATGACCGAGGACGAGTGGGACATCATACAGAAGGTGCACATGTACGGGCACTTTTTCTGCACGCGGCATGCCAGCGCGTTTTTCCGGCAGCAGCGGAGCGGACGCATCATCAATACATCGTCGCAGGCCGGACTGGGCAACCTGGGGCAGGCCAACTACAGCGCGGCCAAGGAAGGCATTGTGGGCTTCACGCGCACGGTGGCGCTGGACCTGGCCAAATACGGCGTGACCTGCAACTGCATCCGGCCTATCGCAGCCACCAGGCTTACACTGACTCCCGAGCTGCAGGCTGCCATGGAAAAGAAGGCCAAGGAAGGCGGCGGCGGACTGGGCCTGGATATCGGCGCCGAGTTGAAGAGAATGGCGCCCGAGCACATTGCACCGCTGGTGGCATTCCTGGCAACGGACGCAGCGGGCGGAATCAACGGCAAGACCTTCTTCGTAGGCGGCGGCGAGGTAGGATTGTATTCCGAGCCGACCGTTACTTCCAGCATCTTCAAGGACGGAGTCTGGACGGTCAAGGAGCTGGCCGACCTGATGCCCAAGAGCCTGACCAAGGGCATGATGCCCCCGCCGCCCCCTCCGGCGAAATAGCACTGTAAACGGCACGTCATTACAATTGCTTTTATCAGGTCATTGCGAGGAGCGCAGCGACGAAGCAATCCTGTATTAACAGGCAAGATTGCTTCGCTGCGCTCGCAATGACTATTCTTTTTTCAGTTACAATTATTGATATGCCCAAACAACGCCTCGACAGCCTTTTGGTGGCACGTGGCCTGGCGGAGAACAGGAGCAAGGCCTTGGCTATGATAATGGCCGGCGAGGTGACCGTCGACGGCACCCTGCTGTCCAAGGCCGGTTGCCTGGTCGCTCCCGATGCTGAAATAAACCTCAAGCAGAAGCTGCCCTATGTGAGCAGGGGCGGCCTCAAGCTCGAGCATGCGCTGAAGGAGTTCGGCATCGACGTCTCCGGCCTGGCCTGCCTGGATGTGGGCGCCTCCACCGGGGGATTCACCGATTGCCTGCTGCAGCACGGGGCGAAGCTGGTGTACGCCCTGGATGTCGGCCACGGGCAGATGGATTACAAATTGAGGCAGGACGAGCGCGTAGCCGTTATCGAAAAGGTCAATGCCCATTACCCTTTCGAACTGAAGGGCCAGGTCGGCCTGGCCACCGTGGACGTGTCGTTCATATCCCTGACGGCGGTCATACCTAACATACTGCCGCACCTGACAGCGGACGGTGAGCTGGTCATGCTGTTCAAACCGCAGTTCGAGGCCGATCGCAAGGAGGTGGGCAAGGGTGGTGTGATCAGGGATCCGGAGGTCCATGCCCGCTGCATCGGCAGGTTCATAGTCTGGCTGAACGGAAACGGCTGGTCGCTGCTTAATTTAACTTCGTCGCCTGTCGCGGGCGCCGATGGGAACAGGGAGTTTTTAATGCACATGAGGCCTTTCAGATCGTGAACTTCAGCAAGATCGAGCTGCGCGACCTGGCGGTCTGCTGGCTGGCATTGGGGCTGTGCTTCTCCCTGCAGTACCTCATTCCCCAGCAGGGCACGTCCTATTCGCAGTCGCTGGCGCAGTTCGCCGTCTTCCTGGGCGTGGCCCTGATCGGCATCGGGGCCGGCTTCCTCTTTCACGAGCTGGCCCACAAGGGAGTAGCACAGCGCTTCGGCTATCATGCCGAATTCCGCATGTGGAAGCTGGGCCTGATCATAGCGGTCGCCTCCGCCATCATCAGCTTCGGACGCTTCCTCTTTTTCGCGCCGGGAGCTGTCTATACCTCGACCTATAAACAGCCCGATCCGGGACAGGAGGGGATGATCTCCGCCGCCGGCCCGGTCGCCAATATCATACTGGCCGGGCTTTTCTACCTGCTGGCCTCGGCGACGGGCTATTCCGGCTTCTGGAGCCTGGTCGGCGCCTTCGGCTTCCAGGTCAATCTGTGGCTGGCGGCCTTCAATCTCATCCCCTTCCCGCCGCTGGACGGCGTGAAGATTTTACGCTGGAACAAGGTCGCGTGGTTTCTGCTGGTAGTGGTCTCTTGGGGACTGCTCCTGATGTTAATGCTGGGGGTGATTAAATAATGCGAGATTCTGGCGTTGTGCTCTGCTCCGACGACGTCATGCTGGCCGGACACGTTTTCCTGCCGGACGACTGCAACCGGTCCTATCCCGCCGTATGCATCTGCCACGGCATCCCG
>JBAZLT010000114.1:0-5737 GCA_041650115.1 Dehalococcoidia bacterium
AATACATCCGTTGATTTTAAACTGTATGGTCGATGCCCCCGCCGCATAGGCCATCACCGTCACGGGTAGCTTCTGGCTGAAGGGATAGGTAGTTAGCGGCTTATCAAGGGTTACGCTCCTGGCCTGAGCCACAAAAATTATATTGTTTTTCGAAATGTGTACGTGCGGGGCTGCAGTTTTACCGTCCCTGGGATTGTGTACGGTTACGTCCGACAGAGTTAGAAAATCCATCAGGTGCGACCGCGTTTCCGTCCTGATCCCCTCGTTCAAGGCATCCAGCAGACGCTGGCTGAAATTGCAGCGCATCTTGCCGCTGAACACCAGCTCACCCGTGCACACCAAAACGTCGTAATGCCGGTGAAGTTCACTTCCTTCTGACTCAGGATGCATCGATACAATCCCCTTCTGTGAACAAAAATAGTCGGTATTCATATACTATGGCAGGAGCAGGTAGACCTGTCAAGCATTCCGCCGTCGTATAAACAATTCGTTGCATACTGCGTTATATATAGCGTGACGCACATGCAAGGAGGTACAAATGTGCAATTAAGCAGGCGACCATTTCCCAGGTGAAAACACCATCTTTAAAGGAGGTTATAATTTGAAGTTCATTATCCCAGGTCTAATGGCCCTTTTAATGGGTATAACAATGGTCCTGCCCGCATCCGTTCCCGCACAGGCGGATGCAAGCAATAAAGGTCTGCTCCAGCCGGTAAAAAAATCCGCGCTGATGATCAAGGTGGAGAATCCCGTTGTGGCAGGCCAGCCGGTCACTATCACCGTTTTCAGCAGGCACAGCCACGAGACAATTGCAGGAGCCCCGGTCTACGCCATTAAAACGAGCAATAGGGTCGGCCCGGCTGGCACGGACAATTATACTACCCTCAATGCCAACGTTGAAGCTCTGATCGAGGCGGACGGCACATTGCTGGGCACATCCGGCAGCGGCGGCACTCTATCGGCGACGGTATCCGAGTCCGGCAGGTATCTGCTTATAGCTACCAGGGACGGCTACATACCCGGCTTCGCCAGGATGGTGGTCAAAGAGAAAGAGGTGAGTGATCAGAAGCTCAGGTTGATCATTCAGGCCCCGACCTCGGCTCCCGCAGGTCAACAGGTCAGGATTAAAGTGACCGGCGGAAGCTCGGGCCAGGCAGTGGAAAACGCCACTATCAGCGCCATTAAAACAGCTCCGGCGTTGCCGCCCGTCGTCAGACCCGTGCCCGTCCCTGTGGAAAACGGCACTGCCATACAGATGGCCATAAGCCAGCGGGCGCCGATAATGATCGATTCCGAGAAGGAAGACGCCCTGGCCGGCAGGCTGGGCAAAAGGGAGATAGTGCTGGGCAGCAGCAACAGCGCCGGCGAAGTGGTTTACACATTTACCGATCCCGGCACATTCATGTTGCTGGCCAGAAAGAGCGGCTACCTTCCAGGCGCCCGCCGGATCAATATCCAGTCCGAAAACGCATTGAAGTCGCTGGAGATAAAGGCCACAGTCAACGTTACGAAAGGTCAGTCTTCCAGCATACTGGTCACAGAGAAAATCAGCGGCCAGCCGGTGGAAGGAGCGGCAGTCTATTCGCTTAAAGCGGAAAGTAACAGAATCCTGAAACAGATGCCGCCCACAGCCAATAACTTCAAGGCGCAGCTGATCCTGTCAGTAAACGACGCCGCCAGAGTTAAAGAGAACGGCGTGCTGGCAGGATACACGGACAGCGCGGGGCAGGTCACCTACAGCTTCCTTTCCCCCGGGCAATATACGATGGCGGCCTTCAAGGACGGCTACAAACCCGCGGTTACGCGTACAGGTTATTTCCCGCCGGTGTCGGCAACGGTCGGGGCAACTGTGAGCGGCACAGTCCCGGCAACGACAGTAACGACAACAGAATAGTTATCATCAATTAAAAAGCAGGGGCGGACTTAAGTCCGCCCCTGCTGCATTTATCCGAACAGCATTTACAGTTCCACGATAGTGGCGCCGGTGCTGCCTTCGAAGCGGCTGCCCGTACGGAAGGACTTCACCAGCGGATGGCTTTTCAGCTCCCGCCTGACAACCTGCCGCAGCGCACCCGTCCCCTTGCCGTGCACGATCCTGACCTCTTTCAACCCGGCCAGGCAGGCGTCGTTGAGATACTCATGAATCGCAGGAAGGGCCTGGTCGACAGTCAAGGCATGCAGGTCGAGCTCCGGGTTGATGCCGGCCCCCCGCTGCGCTTTAGGGCCCCGTTTGGAATCTTCCTGCTGTTTTTGCGTCATTCGATCTCATTCCGCCCTATGGAAATCCAGCCGGAGCACCTTCCGGGTAGCGGTGGTGACCTTGGCGCGGTCGTCTATGCGCCAGCCTACAATCCAGACTATTTGTTGTGGAGAATATACGATGGGGACGCTGTCTCGCCACGAGCGCGGTATCGAGGAGTCGACCATGAAGTCCTGGAGCTTGCGGCTGTGCGCCATGCCCAGAGGGCGAAAACGGTCCCCGGCCCTGCGCCCCCTCACGCTGAGGCGACTGCCCACACTGTCCAGATCAAAGCTTGCGCTGAATATATCATCATCCTTGAAGAAATTCTCGCTCATGACCGTGGCTGAAACCAGCCAGCCGGGCAGCTTCGTTTCGCCGGGTATGTTGAGCGCATGGTCACTGTCCAATACCGGCCACGGGCAGGCCGCCGTCCCGGGTGCTGTCACGACCATGCGATTCCGCTCATTGGTAACGACTGTGCCGCCGGGCAGATACACGCTCCTGCCCGTGCTTGAGAACAGCAATCTGACCAGCGCATCTATATGCACAGATTCGATATCACGCAGGCTTCCGCAAGCACGTTCTATCATCGTGCGGAAGACCCTGCGCTGCAGCGCCAGCGGCAGCCCGCGCAATTTGCCTGAATCGAGACATGTAATGCGCCCTTCGTCGGTCACCAGCGAATTACAGACGGCAACTGCCTGCTCATCAATAAAATCGGTATCTTCGCCCGCCAGGTCAGCCAGCCTCAGAAGGGCGCTATCGATATCGGCGTTGTACTGTCTCAGCAGCGGCAAAAGCTCTGCGCGTATCCGGTTGCGCAGAAAGCGCATCTGGTCATTGGTCTCATCTTTTCGCGGCTGCAGGCTGACGGCAGCACAATAGGCTTCCACCTCCCCCCTGTTAATCTCAAGCAGGGGCCTGATGATCCAGATCCCGTCATCCCTGTCGCCATAAGGTATATGCGCCGCGGGCCTCAGGCCGCGCAGTCCCTGTATACCCGATCCCCGCAGTATATGCATGAGCGTCGTCTCGGCCTGGTCGTCCCGTGTATGACCGATCGCCACACGCTTGGCGCCGGTTTGCCGGGCCGTGCCCTCCAGAAAGCGGTACCTTACCTCGCGGGCCGCTTCCTCAAGCGAGATTTTTCTGCTACTCTTCCATTCGGCCACGTCACTTTTTTCAACCGTCACGGGGATACCTAGTGAGGACGCCAGATTTGCCACATATTGGGCATCCGCGCCCGACTCATCGCGCAGGCTGTGATCGAGGTGCGCCACGTGCAGCTGTATATCAAGCATTTCCTTGAGATTATTGAGCACGTGCAGCATGCATACAGAATCAGGCCCGCCCGAGACCGCCACCAGCACCTTCTCGCCGCCGGATATCAGCCCATATTCCCTGATGAAGCCGCCTATGCGCTTTTCGAGGGCAGTGCTGTCGAACGGCAAATTATTGCTCCTTTAAGTGACAGATATCGCTCAGCAGCAGCAGGCGCGGCGGATGGTTTTCATTGAAATCGAGGATGGTCAGGCTACCGGGCTGTATGCGGACGCGGACCAGGTGAGTCAGCGGCATGCCGAGCGCGGTGCACACCACCGTGGCGGTGACGAAGTAGTGCGAGACCACTGCGGTACTGCCTTGCGGATTGGCTTGCACAATTCGTCCGATGGCCGCCCACACCCTGTCTCTGAACCGGCCTAGATTCTCGCCGCCCTTGAAATCGACCGCGTCTCCTTTAGTCTGCCAGTCCACCAGGAACTGGCTGAAGTTCTGGCCGAAGGTATCAAGCGACATCCCCTCCATCTCGCCCACGTGTATTTCCCTCAGGTCGGGATCGGACACAACCTCCAATCCATGCGGACCGGCTACAGCGGCGGCTGTATCAAGCGCACGCCTGAGCGGGCTGGAATAGACGGCCGTGATCAAATAATCGCGCAGGGCCGCGCCCAGCTTTTCAGCCTGTGCCCTGCCTTTCTCGCTCAGGTCGGTGTCGCTGCCGCTGCCCTGGATGATGCGCTGCTGATTCCAGGTGGTCTCACCGTGCCTTATCAAATATAGCCGAATCTCGCCTTTCCTCCCTTCAGGATAACGGCCTATTATATTGCTTCAGGTTGGAAATATAAAATCAGCGCCGAACAGGCGGGCCTCAGGATTAAACACTCTGCAAGAAGCTATAAAGGATGCAACTTTCAGGCGAAGACGAGCTTGGTTCTTTCGATGGATGAAGGTGACTCCGTCAATCCCAGCGCCTTGATGATCTGCTCCGGCCGACCTGATCCGGTGGAGTCGCAGCGCAGCCGCATACCGATTTTATAGAGATTATTCATATTGCCCTCCATCCACAGGTCGTCGAGCAGCGGCCGCAGGTCATAAAAACGCTCACCCGTATCGCGGGAATGGTGCCAGGGCAGAGACTCCAGGGAGAGCAGCGATTTTAGCATGCGCTCGATTTCCCCGCTATCCTGCCGGGACTCCACTTCAACCAGGTACTCGGCAAAGCGCAGGCGCGATTGCAACGACGGGGCTTCGAGGCTCACAGGCTGGATCTCGATTATCGAAATGCCCTCTGGCAGCTGTGGGGCGACTTTTTCAACGAAATCGCCGGGTGTCATACGCCGGTTGAGGAAAATGTCCATCAATTCGGACCTGCTGGTGATGCCTACAGCCAGGGGGGCGGCCAGGGATATCCTGGGATGCGGACTGAAGCCCTCCGAGTAGGCCAGGCCCACGCCGGCCCTGCGAAATACACGCTCCCAAAGTCTCATCAGGTCAAGATGCGATAGGAATTTAAGCTGCGAGGCCCGGCCGAACTTAAGACGCAGACGATGCATCCTTTTCCCTGGTTATGGTGATGCGCTCGATTTTGCGGTTAACGATCTCAGTGATGGTAATCCTGAGGTCACGGTACCTGAAATGCTCGCCTTTCCTGGGTATGCGTCCAAGGTGGCTGAGGATAAATCCCGCTATCGTATCGTAGTCACCTTCCGGAAGGTCCAGATCAAGCTCTTCGTTGGCCTCTTCAACCCTCAGACCTCCATCGACATCGTAGGTATTGGCATCGACGGGGATGATCTCTTTCTCGTTGGCAACCATCTCGTCACCGAAGCTCCCCATGATTTCGGAAGCCATGTGCTCGAGATTGGCAATACCGGCTACGCCACCGAATTCATCTATGACGAAGGCCATATGGTAGTTATGGTCCCGCATCTCGGCCAGCATCTCACCCAGCCGTTTGGTCTCAGGCACGAAGTAGGCCTGCCTGACCAGGCCGTCGACAGGCTCAGGGGCCTTAATCTCACCCCTGGCTATGGCCATCAAAACGTCCTTGACGGTCAGCATGCCGATCACATTGTCCATAGTGTCCTTGTAAACGGGGAAGCGCGAATGAGGGTGTTCACTGTAAGTCTGGAGGAATTCCTCCAGCGAGGTGCCCTCCTCGATAAACGAGATCTCCGTCCGGGGCTGCATGACATCGCTGACCGGCCGGTCGGG
>JBAZLT010000115.1:0-5711 GCA_041650115.1 Dehalococcoidia bacterium
AAAGGTTGTGGGATAACGTGATGGGATTGAACCTTAAGGGGCTTTATTTCCTCAGCCAGGCTGTGGCCCGCATCATGAAGGAGCAGGGTGGGGGCTGCATCATCAATGTCTCGTCCATCGATGGCTACCTGCCCGAAATGGACAACGGCGTGTACGCCGTCAGCAAGGCCGGCGTTATCATGGCCACCAAGGTGATGGCCAGGGAGCTGGCGACCTGTAATATCAGGGTCAATACCATTGCGCCCGGGTTCGTGCACACGAAACTGCTCGATTCCAGCTTTGAGGTGAGGCCCGGCCGGCAGGATGAGTGCCTCGGCAGTGTGCCCATGGGCCGTATCGGAGAGCCCGAGGATATGGTGGGTACCATGATTTATCTGGCTTCGGACGCCTCCAAATATATGACGGGCCATACGGTCATAGTGGACGGCGGACTGCTCTACGTCTGAGGTTATGCGTTGCCGTTGAACTCGATGACGAGCAGGGTGATATCATCGGACTGCTCGGTGCCGCCGGTAAAAGTCTCTATATCCGCCCTCACACCGTGAACGATATCCACAACGTTCCTGCCGCACATGTCATTGAGGCAGCTCAGTAACCTGGCTTCGGAGTACAGCCGCCCCTGGCTGTCCATGGCCTCCGTCACACCATCGGTATACATGACCAGCGCATCATGCGGCTTCATAGTGATAGTATGCAATACGTAGTCTGTGTCCGGCATGGCGCCCACCACCAGCCCTTTGGGCAGATCGATATACTTGAATGCCTTGCCTGCAGGGCATAGCAGCGGGGGGTTATGGCCGCCGTTGGCTATGGTCAGCTCACCGGTCTCGGTATCGAGCACCGCGCAGAGCCCGGTGAAAAACATGGAAGCCTCGTTATCCGGGTAGAGTGTATTATTCACGTTAAACAGTACGCGGTCGGGCGAAGGCTCGTGCTGCGCTTCGGTGCGCAGCAGAGTTTTGCTGATGGCCATGAACAGGGCCGCCGGGATACCTTTGCCGCATACGTCTCCGATGATCAGGCACAGTTTGGTGGGACTGATGAAGAAGAAGTCGTAGAAATCGCCCCCAACCTCCCTGGCAGGCTGCATAGTGGCATACAGGTTGAACTCCTTGCGCTCCGGGAAGGGCGGGAAAATCCGCGGCAGCATGCTGGTCTGGATTTCGGTGGCAACCCGCAGTTCGCTCTCGATCCTTTCTTTAGCGGATGTCGTTTCCTGCAGGTCGCGGATATAGACCTTGAGGTTTTCCGCCATTTTATTAAACGCCCCCGCCAGGTCCTGTATCTCATCCCCCGTGGTGACCACCAGCCTGTGGTCGAGATCGCCCTTTCCTATTACCTGGACGCCCTGGTCCAGGGCTATGATGGGCCGCGTTATACGGCGGGCAAGCAGGTATGCTATGCCGGCCACCGCTATGATCAAGCTGGCTGAAGCAATGATCAGTGCGGTCAGTAATCCCTGTATCTGCCGGTTTATCTTGTCCGAGAAGTCGGCTGTGGCCGCGTCTATGCGTTCCCTGGTTATCTGCACCGGCGCAACTATTTCATCGATGGGCATGGCGATGCCGATCGACCAGCCGGTTGTTGTAATAGGGGCATAGGCGATAAACTTGTCGCTTCCGTCCAGCTGGCACCTGTCCACCCCGGCCATGCCGTCAACCATCTCTCTGGCTATACGCACCAGATCCGGATTCTTGGCCTGCAGCAGGTTGCCCTTTTCAAAGGCCTCGTCCCACTGACTGCCCGAGACCTGCATACGTGGGTGCGCGATTACATTGCCCTGGCTGTCGATAAGAAAAGCATATCCGTTTTTGCCGACCTGGGTGCCGATGATCTTCTGGTTTATCGTTTCGGTGGTGACGTCTGCGCCGACAACGCCTATCAGCCTGCGCTTTTCATCGTATACGGGCCTGAAGCAGGTGACCTTGGGCTTGCCGCTGACGGCGTCGATTACCGTATTGGTCCAGCCTCGCGTCCGGCTTTCCTTCGCCCGCGTATACCATTCACGCTTGCGCGCATCGAAAGTGGCGGGTATGTCCGTCGTCCAGGGATAGATCTGAGTTATACCGGATTCCGTGGCCATATACATCTGTGACAGGTTGTGGTCGGTCTGGAAAACCGGAATAAAAATGCTGTCGAGGTTGGAGAGCAGTCTCAGGTCGGTGCTTACAGCTTCGGGCGTAACGCCCGGCGCAAGCGCGCTGACCGAGGCAGTGTAGATGGTGTCCGGCTGTTCGTCCTGAAAATATATGTGTCCTCCGGGGAAATTCTCGGGACTTTCCCACAGATCGGATACGTAGCTGGCCAGCAGGGCTGTTTCCGATTCCACCTTCTCGAAAAGCGAGTCGCTGATGACCGCCTGGTCAATGGCCAGTGTCAACAGCTGTTCTCTGGCCTGTTTCTGCAGAGCATCGGTGCTATCGCTGACTGCGCTGGCGCCTAAAGAGGAATTGCTCTCCAGGGCATAGGTGCCCATATTGGTCATGCTGTTTACAGCCACGACTGATAATAAGGTGAGTGAAAGAAGGGACAGCCCCAGCAGTATGAGAAGGATTTTACTTGTGATTTTCAACTTGAATCTTGACATCGGATTAATCATAACATAACCGCGATGCTATCGGCGGCGTTCGTTGTATTCGATGACCAGTCTGAGCGCACCTGCAATTCCGGGGAAAGTGTAGTAGAGCGCCACCTTCGATTTGATAAAACTCTGCAATACTGGATAGAGTTTATTGTGCCGCTCCGGTGTGACCGCGCTGTCGCAGACGAAGGCCACCGGTTTGTGGGAATTAAGGTAGGCGTTCACCAGTGTTTCACCCCACATCATCACGATCGACCAGGCCGGGGGTGGAAGCTGGCTGGGGCGGAAGTAGCCCACACAGAAATCGATGCCATCCCAGGCCGTCAATACCTGTATAGCCCTGATCAGGTTGTTTGAGTCCAGCATATCCTGCGAGTAGTCCACCGGATTGCGCAGCATGTTGCCTGCCAGCTGTGAGAAGCTGATGATCTCTCGCTGCACATGATCCGGCAGCGGCGGTAGGCGGAAACCCTGACGTTCGAAATCGTCGGTAAGCAATATGCTGGCTCCCCCGCCCAGTCCGATCAGCAGGGCATTTCTGCCGCCCGGATCGGGCATATAGGTGAGTGTGACCAGCACGTCGACCATCTCTTCAGCGGTGGAAGGACGTATTACGTTGAACTGGCGGCAGAGCGTGTCCCAGACAGCGTTATTGCCTGCCAGTGAAGCTGTATGTGTGGCTGCCGCCCTGGCGCCGGCCACGCCCAGACCTGACTTAAGCAGTACGACCGGCTTGCACCCTGAGGCACGATCGAGGAGCTGCATCAGGCGCCGACCGTCCTTCACCCCTTCCAGGTACATGGCGATAATCGTGGTTTTGGGATCATCGATCATATATTCCAGAAAGTCGCATTCATTCAGGTCGCAGGCGTTTCCGAAGCTGATCACCTTGCTGAACCTGATGCCGCGCCAGCCTGCCTCCCTGGCAACGTAGATCGAGTTGCCCCCGCTCTGGCTGATCAGCCCCACGTTGCCGGCTTCCTTTTCAAAGCCGGTATCGTACGACAGGCGGGACTCCGGGCAGTAGATTCCCATGCAGTTGGGCCCTATGATGCGCACGCCGGTCTCACGCGCAAGCTGCGCCAGTTGCTGCTGCAGTCCCTCGGATTCCGCCTCTCCCGTCTCGTCAAATCCGGCGGTGCAGAAGTGAATAGCTTTCACGCCTTTGCGGGCACAGCTCCGCACAATCGCAGGTGCGATCTTTGCGTTGACCGTACTGATTACGTAATCGACCTGTCCCGGCACATCCTCCAGAGATGGAAAGACCGTGTAGCCGTCGAGCTCGCCGCCCCGAGGATTGACCGGATACAGCGGCCCTTCGAATTTAAACTCGCGCAGCGACTCCCAGAATGTCCTCGTCCAGTGAAAAGGGTTGCTGGTGCTGATGCCGACAAAGGCTACGCTTTTCGGGTGGAAGATCGTTTCAAGCTGTTCGTACAGGATGGTCATGAGGTTGAAAATCCACCTTTAATAAGAACAGCAAAGTATAACACTTACCTTTCTGGATATAAAACAGCCGCGCCTGCGGGCTGAACGGGTTGACAGCCTTCTCCCCTTCCTTTAAATTGTCGACATGGCAAAGCGCATTGTTCTCGCCTCATCTTCGCCGCGGCGCAGGGAACTGCTCCGGAATATGGGGCTTACATTCTCTGTGGATAAATCTGAGATTTGCGAGGCCCGGACGGCCGGGTTAAGCCCTGCTGCGCTGGCCAGAGCGGTCTCTCTCAACAAGGCGAAGGCGGCAGCTGCGCGCCATGCAGGCTCCATCATAATAGCCGCCGATACCATCGGCGTGCTCGACGGCAGGATACTGGGCAAACCGCTGGACGCCTCGCATGCGCGAAAAATGCTGGCGGAGATGAGCGGCAGATGCCACCGCGTTATCACCGGTTTCACCGTCATCGACTCCGCTACGGGCAGAACTGTCTCACGTACGGTGGAGACAAAGGTATATTTCAAAAAACTCAGCCGGACGGAGATTTCCAGGTACGTGAAGACCGGCGAACCGCTGGACAAGGCGGGCGCCTATGCCATACAGGGGCTCGGCGCGCTGCTGGTGGAGAGGATCGAAGGCGACTACAATAACGTGATCGGCCTGCCGCTCTGTGCTCTGGCCCCGGTGCTGAAGGCCTTCGCTGTCATACTGCCCGTCTGACGTCACCTGCCGTGTGCAGCGCATTCCCCCGCCAGATAACCCGTGGAGAAGGCCGTCTGCAAATTGTAACCGCCCGTGTCGGCGTCCAGGTCGAGCAACTCGCCGCAGAAATAGAGACCTTGCACTATGTTGGACTGCATAGTGCGGGGATCGACCTCGTCCAGCGCAACACCTCCCGCGGTTACCATGGCTTCCGCCAGCGGGCCGACGCCTGCTACATTGAAGGCCAGCCCTTTCAGTGTGCGGGCAATTGCCTGCCTCTGTACCGTTGTCAGCTGGCCGGAGACGGTATTGGCCGGTACGCCGGCCTTCGTCAGGACGGCCGGCGCCATGCGCTCCGGCAGCAATTCGCTCAAGATACTTTTAACCTGTCTTCCGCCATGCGAAGAAATAATAGTCGTTAGCTGTTCGGACAGCTGCGGCATGGTCTTGCCCGGTTGAAGGTCTATGGCCAGGCTGACGGGTCCCTCCTCCAGCGCATCGGCCACCGCCAGGCTCATGAGCAGGGCTGCCGGCCCGCTCAGCCCTTCCTGTGTGAAAACAATGCCGCCCCTGCGGCTTTCCAGAGCCGGAGCCCGAGATTTGCCTGCAGCCGGCCCCCGCCCCCTGTCGGTTCGTGGTATGGCTGTGAAATCGATATCGGCTGCCCGGCAGGTGAAGGAGGTGAGCCTCACATCGCTCAAGCTTATGCCCTGCAGGACCGCTGCTGTTTGCTTCTCTTTTACTTTCAATGGGACAAGCGCTGGCCGCAGCCGCACTATGCGGTGCCCCAGCTCTGACGCCATACGATAACCGTCCCCCGTTGACCCCGTCTGTGGATATGAAGCTCCTCCCGTAGCGAGCACAACAGCATCTGCCGGGTACTCCATCGCAGCAGTTTTGATCGAGACGGCTGATTTACCGGAGGTTTCGATCCTCGACACCGCAACACCGGTGTGTATCTTTACACCGTTGTCCGACATATACTTTTGCAGC
>JBAZLT010000116.1:0-5708 GCA_041650115.1 Dehalococcoidia bacterium
CTGGCGTCCCTGGGGGATTCGAACCCACGACCCGCTGCTTAGAAGGCAGCCGCTCTATCCACTGAGCTACAGGGACGTATAAGGAGTTTAACACAGGGCAACGAGCGGCATCAATACCAGTCGATCAGGAATTACGAGGCATCGGAGGAGGCGGGCTTGGATTCCGTGGTTTTCGGCTTCTCAGGCTCTTTGGACGCGGTCACTTCCTTGGTGGTCTCGGGAATCTTGGCCGGCAATTGGGCATCCGACGGTTTTCTGCTGTCGGTGACGTAGAAGCCGGAGCCCTTGAAAATTATGGGGACCGGTACGAAGCGGCGCTTGGCCTCGCTTTTGCACTTGGGGCAGGCTGCTATACTGTCATCATCGAATCCCTGCCTGAGCTCAAAATTGGTATTGCACTTTGAGCAGCAGTATTGATATATCGGCATCGGTCCCTCCGGGAACTATAGTTAATCTTAAAATTAGCACTCGCTTTATCCGAGTGCTAATTACATATTTTAGGGCTCTTTTTCATGGTAGTCAAGTACATTTACGGCCCGGCAATAGGGCCGTTCTATCATTAGCTTCAAATATCCGTTGTGAAATTAGTATAATTATGATAAGCTTCTGTGGTTTTTGCGGCAGGATAGAGTTTTGAGGAAACTGAAGATTAAATGGCCGAACCTGGACGGCCGCCTCGACGGTGAGCTCGAGAAGGGCTACCGTCTCTATACGCTTCACGATGACAGCAGGCTGGCCACGGTAGGCATCCTGCTGATGATACTGTTCGTCGCGCTGACCATACCCAACGACTTCGTTTTTCCCATGCCCGATGCCCTGTTCATCCTGTTAATGACGTCGCGAGTTATCTTCTTTCTATATGGTTTAGCTTTGATTGTGTATGTGCGGAGAACAAAAGACCCTGCAAGCTTCGATAATAACCTTTTGGTCTGGGGCCTGCTGGGTGCGGTCCTGAACGTCATAATCCTTTTTGTCAGGCCTGCCGACTATTTAGGTCATGCGCTGGCGGACCTTGTGGCGCTGGTTATCATATACCTGGCCGTGCCGTACAGGCTGTTGTACCGTGTGATAGTCGCACTACTGTTCACGGCGGGTTGCCTGGCCTGGCTGGTGGTGAATGCCGGGCAATTGTCTCTGCCATGGATAAGGGTGGAGGCGCTGTCGCTGGTATTCATCAATGCTGTCGGGCTGATTATTTCACACTACATGTACTCGTACAGAAGGAAGCAATATGCCACCCACATAGCCGAGGTTAAGGCAAAGGAAGAGCTGCGGCTTGCAGCTTCGCGCGACAGCTTGACCGGCATTCTTAACCACAGGTCTTTTTTCGAACAGGGTGAGCGGGAATTACGCAGATACGAAAGATACGGCAAAGTCTTTTCGCTGATCGAGATCGATATCGATGATTTCAAAGGTATCAATGATACCCACGGCCATGCCGAGGGAGATAACGTCCTGCTCAAACTGGTGTCGCTGGTGTCTGCGCACATCCGCCAGTCGGACGTTTTCGGACGGACCGGGGGAGATGAGTTTTGCGTACTGCTGATCGAGACCAGTAAAGCGGACGCTATAGATATAGCGGAGCGAATTCGCGCCACCTGCTGCGATTCTCAGTTAAATGCAGCTTCAGGAGCGCCCATGCATTTTACGGTCAGCCTGGGGCTGGTTGAATCATGTAAGGACGACGTGGGAATCGGCCAGATGTATTCACGAGCGGATGCCGCCATGTATACAGCCAAACGGGAAGGTCACAACAGAGTCTGCTCGGCCTGAAAGTTTACATAATAGTGGCTACCGCTATAGCTTGATCATCTCGTTCATGGCCATCACGCGCACCTCGGTGCCGGGACAGCTCTCAACCACTTTCATCACGAACGGCCTGATGTCCACGGATGAGGACACTGGAGGGTAGAAATCATCCTGGTGATGCGGTATCACCAGGCGCGGCTTCAAAATGCGGACATACTCCACTGCGATATCGCAGATATGGGTGTTTCCCTGCAGAGGGATCAGCAGCAGGTCTGTAGCCTTTTGCGAAAGACGTTTCAGTTCCTCTGCGGTCGAACCCGCGCTGCCGAAATGATGGATGATGTAGCCGCCGATAGTGAAGCGCCAGCTCAGTACCTGTCCCAGGGGATAGTTGTGCTGGATGCCGGCCCTGGATGCGCGACGGTATCCCGAGGGTCCCATGCGCAGCAGCGTGCGCAGCACGAGTGAGACATCGAATTTGACGTGGCGGCTGAAAAAGGCCTCTGCCCGGTAAGTGTCGAAATCGATGGAAAGACTATCGGAGTTAATTGCGTGAACACGTTCCCTGTCGGCGCCGCCCCTGATAAGTGTAGCAGCAGCGGTCTCCGAGCAGTAGGACTTTGATTTTCCCCTGGCCATGATGGCAGGGACATCTCCAACATGGTCGAAATGGCCGTGGGTGATGAAAATCTGCCCTGCACCCGCAATATCCACCGGCTTTAAGGTCTGCACCGGCCGGGCCAGCGCATTGCGGGACAGGTAGGGATCTATCAGGAATGACAGGTCGTCGGTCTCGATTTTGAAGCCGGAGGTCCCCAGCCACTGGAGTCTCATAGATTGCACCCCATCTTTATTATATCTTATCGCAGGGGCGTTGCTTTAGCTGCGTCCGCAAACGGACGGGCCTGAAGGTCCATCCCCACATCGTATCATCTTCACTGCTACAACAGCCTGTGCTATACTATGAAACTGCCCGGCTGGATTGCCATAGAAGCCGGCGCGTATCATGAGGGGCTCGTAGCTCAGGGGCAGAGCGGTCGGCTCATAACCGATTGGTCGCAGGTTCGAAACCTGCCGAGCCCACCATTTCTTCATCCCTCCTTAAGGTAAGCGAAGGCCGATTTGGCTGCGACCGCGCCGTCACCTACAGCCGCTGCTACCTGACGCGCGGAGTTCTTGCGTATATCACCCACAGCATAAAGGCCTGCTATAGAGGTGCGCATCAACTCATCCGTTGGTATATTACCGGACTCATCCAACAGTGCAAGATCGCGGAAGGGATCGCTGTTGGGGATAAAACCGATAGCCACGAAGACGCCTGAGACGTCAAGCCTGGAAGTGGCCCCGGTTTTTACGTCCTTCAGCACGAGATTGCTCAGCTTCTCCTGTCCCTCCAGTTGAACAACGACGCTGTTCCAGATAAACTCGATTTTGGAGCTGGCCATGGCCGCACGCTGCACCGCGTGGCTCGCGCGGAGCTGGTCGCGCCGGTGGATGACATAAACGTGCCGGCAATGCTGGCTCAGCTCAAGCGCATCGCTGACCGCCGTGTCGCCGCCGCCCACCACCGCAACGTCCATATTTTTGAAGAGAAACCCGTCACAGGTGGCGCAGTAGGAAATGCCGCGTCCGGTCAACCTTTCCTCGTCCGCCAATCCCAGCTTGCGGTAGTTGGAGCCGGAGGCTATGACAACCACGCCGGACAGGAAATCCCCGTCATCTGAAACGGTGCGGAACATCTTATCTTCCTGCCTGAGACCGCTCACCTCCGCTGTGGCGAAATTAAGTCCGAATTTGGAGGCCTGCTCATGCATGAGCTGGCCCAGCTCCATGCCGGTTATGCCGTTGGGAAAACCCGGGTAGTTCTCGACACGGCCGGCATTGACGATCTGCCCGCCGGGAAGGCCGCGCTCCATCAGCAGCGTGTTGAGCCCGTAGCGGGACAGATAAAGGCCGGCGGTCAGACCGGCGGGACCTCCGCCGATGACAACAGCTTCGTACTCTTTCATTTTAACCTCCCCGGCAGTTAAGTGGTTTACATAAAATATCTACTTACGGCTGTGGTATTTACGATAGACTTCCTTGAGGTGCTTGTTGGTGACGTGCGTGTAGACCTGCGTGGTGCGGATGCTCTCATGTCCCAGCATCTCCTGTACCGATCTAAGGTCGGCGCCCTGGATTAGCAGGTCGGTGGCAAAGGAATGCCTCAGCGTGTGCGGATGGGCATCGAAGGGTAACCCGGCCTTCTTGGAGTACTTTTTAACGATACGTTCCACCGACCGTGGCGTAAGCCTCATTTTCTCGCCCTGCCTGATCTCCGAGCGATCGCGGCTGTAGCGTATAAAGAGGGGGCGGTAATCATCCCTGCGCGCCGCCAGGTATCGCTTCAGCCACGAGGCGGCGGTATCCGATATAAAGACCAACCTGGTTTTGTTTCCCTTGCCCTTGACGCTGAATTCCTGCGTGTCGAGGTTGATCTGGTCCCTGTTTAACCTGGTAAGCTCCGACACCCTCAGCCCGGTGCTGAAAAACAGCTCAAGTATGACCTTGTCCCGCAGGCCGATCTCATCGGATATCTCGGGACTGTTGAGCAGCCGAGCAAGCTGGTCGGCGGTGAGAAATTCAATAACGCGCGACTCCGTCTTGGGCAGGTCGATTTTATCGGGACTGAGGACGGGGAGGTCGCGGCGGGTGCCCAGGTAACGCAGAAACGACCGCAAGGCGATAATATGATAGGTCTGCGTGGCCTTTTTTAAATAATCGCCGTTTTTATCGACGTAATTGGCGAGGTATAACCGGAAGCGCCCGGTAAGGTCGACATCGATATTTGACGGTGATAGGGGAACGGAGTTTTCCTCAACCCAGGCCAGAAAACGGGTTAGGTAATGGCGATAATTGCGCACCGTCAAAACCGACAGTGATTTCTCTACGATAAGGTATTCGAGAAAATCATCGACCAGGCGGCGCAGGTCGGAACCGGCGGAAACTTCCATGTCCTAATTATAATACATACTATTCATGTCGTAAAAGGTACAGTGTGCGACATGGTAACAATGTGAAACAGGGGTGGATGCTTCAGTCGATGCCGGGTTCCTCAATGACTTCCTGACGCTGTTTGCCCAGACCGGTTATCTCGAACTCCACATCATCGCCCGGCTTGAGCCAGATCCCGCCCCAGGACTTGGCGTTTCCCGGCGGCGAGCCCATCAGGACTACGTCCCCCGGGTAAAGTGTGAAAAACTTCGACAGGTAGCTCACAATCCAGGCCGGACCATGTATATAGTCGCTGGTGTCGAAATCCTGCCTGACTACCCCGTTGACCGTTAAAACCGCATGCAGGCCGGCCGGTTCAGCGACCTCGTCGGCCGTCACTAAAAACGGCCCCAGGGGTGCGAAATTGTCAAAACTCTTGCCTTTTGTGTATTGTTTGTCATCGGTCTCAAACTGCCAGTAGCGCTCCGACAGGTCCTGCCCGCACATGTAGCCTAATATGTGGTCCCCGGCCTGCTGCTCCGTTAAATATTTCCCCTTTTTCCCGATGACCAGGGTCAGTTCCCCTTCCCAATCGATTTTTTGGGTAAAACGGTTATGCAAAATCGGATCGTTCGGTCCGCATACCGAGCTGTTGGCCTTGAGAAAGACCACCGTCTCCATATTCTCCGTCAATGTATGTCCCATCTGCCGGGCATGCAGCCTCGAGTTCCAGCCTATGCAGATCACCTTGCCCGTGACCGACACCGGTGAACCCAGACGCCGGCCTGACGGCACCTCCGGTAATTTTCCATGATCCATCCCTCTGACTCTCTCAAGCAGTGTCCCGTCGCCCAGTGTATGTCTTGTCCAATCTCCTGCAACAGCGGAAAGATCGCGCAGAACGCCCGAGCCGTCCACAATTCCCGCTCTTTCCTCTTCCACGGGACCGAAGCGAAACAGCTTAATCTCCCCGCCCCCCTCCCTTC
>JBAZLT010000117.1:0-5690 GCA_041650115.1 Dehalococcoidia bacterium
ATAGCGGAAGCCGCCGTCCCGGTATCCGTTGAAGGAGCCGCAGAGCAGCCTCTTGCCGAAGGGGAAAAAGAGCCCGAAGCCGAAATCCCCGTTGCCGCATCCGAGGGTGAAGAGCAGCCTGAAGGCGTGGGTATCGACATTTCAATGCCCGTTGAGGCAGCTGCATCGCAGCAGCCCTCCAAGATCCGTTTTGCCGAGGAAATCATGGCCCGCAGAGATGGGAAATCGAGGAAGAAAGAACCAACCAAGAAGGAGGAGGGCAAGGACGCCGGCATAAAGGCCAAGAAAACTAAAGCCAAGAAGAAAACATATTACGAAGATGAAGACTTTGAAAGCTGAGCATAAGCCGCGGCAGACGCGCGTTAAACACGTTCCGGAGCGTACCTGCGCCGTCTGCAGGCGTAAGGCGGGGAAGCGTGAGCTCATCCGCCTGGTGCGCTCAGGTGACGCTGTTGAGACCGATCCCAGGGGTAAAAAGCCGGGTCGCGGCGTTTATCTCTGCCTTTCCAGCGAATGCTGGGAGAAGGGTTTGAAAGGCAATCGCATTGAGCAGGGATTGCGTATAAAATTATCTGGAGACAACCGGCTTCTGCTGCTTGAATACGGCAGGGGCCTGATAGAGAAGGTAAGCACTTAATGAAAAAGGAACAGGCGCCAGGCGAAAACGCGGCCAGTACCCCACAGATAGGATTGCCGCCGGTAATTACCGTCAAGCAGCTCGCCGATCAGATCGGTGTAAGCGGCATTGAGATAATCAAGCAGCTTATGCGCAACGGCATAATGGCCAATATCAACCAGTCGCTCGACTACGAAGTCGCCTCAAAACTGGTAGCTGATTTCGGCTTTACCGCCAAGAAGATGCTGGTCAGCGCCCAGGGCAGCAAGAAGGCATCCTCGATGAACGCCAAGCTGCACACACGGCCGCCGGTCATCACCATTATGGGGCATGTAGATCACGGCAAAACAAGCCTGCTGGATGCCATCCGTCAGACTAATGTCGCAGCCGGGGAGGCCGGCGCCATTACCCAGCATATAGGCGCTTACCAGGTTGAGATGAAAGGGCGTAAGATTACCTTTCTGGACACTCCCGGGCATGAAGCCTTCACAGCCATGCGTGCCCGGGGCGCCAGGGCCACGGATATAGCCGTCCTGGTAGTGGCTGCAGACGATGGCGTCATGCCCCAGACCATCGAGGCGCTGGACCACGCGCGGGCAGCGGGCGTAAATATCGTCATAGCCCTTAATAAAATCGACAAGCCCAATGCCAATCCCGAGCGCATAAAGCAGCAGCTGGCCGACCTCGGTGTCGTTATCGAGGAATGGGGCGGCGATGTAATCTGCGTGCCCGTTTCGGCCAAGAAGAAGCAGGGCATCGATGACCTGCTGGAAAACCTTCTGCTGGTCGCCGATATCCTGGAGCTTAAAGCCGAGGTGGACTGTCCCGCTGAAGGCATTGTAATTGAGGCCAAGCTCGATAAAAACCGAGGCCCGATAGCGACGCTGCTGGTGCAAAAAGGCATCCTTAAAACGGGCGACAACCTTGTCACAGGCACGGTGAGCGGCAAGATCAAGGCTATGTTCGATGACGACGGCAAGAACATACGTAAAGCCGAGCCGGCAACGCCCGTTGAGATTTTGGGTATGAATTCTGTGCCCGATGCCGGTCAGGTCTTCCAGGTCGTGAGCGACGAAAAGGAAGCGAAAGCCCTGATCGAGAAAAACAGGGGCGCCGGGCTGACCACGACCACCGCCAGAGGTGTCAGTCTGACGTCGGTAGCTGCGCAGGCCAGCGCAGGAGAGATAAAGGAGCTGAACATCATCCTCAAGACTGACGTGCACGGCAGCATAGAGCCTATCAAAGACTCGCTGGAGCACCTGAGCAACGACAAGACCAGGGTCAAGGTCATCCATACAGGCACAGGCGCCATCACGGAGAGCGATATACTGCTGGCAGCAGCCTCGCGGGCGGTGGTGATAGGATTCAATAGCAAGCCGGAGACAGGCGCCATACGCATGGCTGAGCAGGAGAAGATCAGCATCCGCCAGTATAATGTGATTTACAAGCTTATTGAGGACGTCGAGAAGGCGCTTAAAGGTATGCTCGAGCCGGAATATATCGATGTAGTGGCCGGCCAGGCGGAGGTACGAGCAGTATTTGAAGCTGGCAAGAAAGGCAAGATTGCCGGCTCTCAGATAAAAGAGGGCAGGGCAACCAGGGATTCGCTGGTCAGGGTCATACGTGGAGGCAAAGTCATCGCCGAATCCAAGGTATCCGGCCTGCGGCGCTTCAAGGACGATGTTAAAGAGGTCACGACGGGCATGGAATGCGGCGTGAAACTTGATAGCTTCAACGATTTCGAGGTCGGAGATATCCTTCAGTTCGTCCGCCAGGAACAGGTGGACTGATCGGTTTCCACAGATATCTTCTGATCCCCTGTTTTAAATATTGCTACGGAGAATGTCATGACCAGGCGTACAGAACGTCTAAACCATTTGATCCAGATCGAAATCAGCGACCTGCTGCGCAAGCATGTCAACGATCCCCGTCTCAACGGCCTGATCAGTATAACGGCGGTCGAGATCTCTACTGATCTTAAAAACGCCCGTGTATCCATCAGTACGCTGGGAGGCGCGCTTGATCGGGACGAGGTGCTGAGGGGCTTTAACTCGGCAGCAGGTTACATGAGGCGCGAGCTGGCCCACCGGCTGAACATCAGGGTCACTCCCGAACTCAGCTTCGAATTTGATGACTCCATAGAGCACGGCGTCAACCTCGTCAATGTTATCGACAGGGTAACTGCGGAGGATAAGAAAAGTGGGGCGGACGGGCTTAAACGGGCTGTTAAACGTAAATAAGCCCACCGGCTGCTCATCATTCAGCATTGTAGCCGCGGTGCGCCGCCTGAGCGGCGAAAGGCGCGTCGGGCATGCCGGTACGCTCGATCCGGCGGCCAGCGGAGTCCTGCCCATCTGCCTGGGTCAGGCCACCCGCGTGACCGAATACCTGCTGGATTGCCCCAAGGAATATCTGGCAGGCATCGAGCTGGGTTCGAGTACCGACACCTACGACAGCGAAGGATGCATCACCGCCCGCGGTCCATGGCAAGGCGTATCCCACGCATCGGTGGAGGAAGCGCTACGGGCGTTCCAGGGAGACATACAGCAGGTGCCGCCGGCCTTCAGCGCAGTCAAAGTCCACGGCAGGAAGTCCTATGCGCTGGCCAGAGCAGGCCGCGAGGTCATTCTTCAACCGCGCAGAGTGCATATCCACAACATCGAGATCAAGTATTTCGACCTTCCTTATCTGAAAGTAAAGGTAACATGTTCCAAAGGCACCTATATCCGGTCACTGGCTAATGACATCGGCATAAAGCTCGGCTGCTATGCTCATCTCAGGGACCTGGAACGTACTGCTTACGGACCTTTCAAAGTGGAAGATGCCGTCACACCCGGGCACCTGAATGAGGCGGCAGCTGAAGGTCGCCTCGACCAATTGCTACTCCCGCTGGACTGTGCTCTGGGCGTAGGCGGCAGGGTATATCTCGATGGCCTGCAGGCCGCAAGCGTATTAAAGGGCCTCGATATTGAACTTGATATTGACGACCCGGGCTCAAAAGATTATTACTCTGCCTATGCGCAGGACGGACGTCTGCTGGCCGTATTGAGATTCGCGGCCGAAAATGGCCTGTGGCATCCGCAGAAGGTATTCAGCCTTTAGAACGCCAGAGGCTTCTTGACCTCCTATCTGCGCCTGCTTGACATACCTAACCTTATTGGATATATTAGCCTTAAGAGCTATAAAATAGCTTCAGGAGGTGCTCCATGACCCAGGCTTACTGCTTCAAGGACAGGAAAAAGGTAGAGATCAAGAACCCTGTGCACGTAAAACTGAAGAATGGAAGGCCGGCGACCAAGGGCGTTTGCCCGATCTGCGGGACCAAGGTATTTCGTATCGGCAAGAGTTAGACTGCGAGTCTCCGCGTCCCGTTTTCAGGACCGACGCCTTATCCTCTGAAGTAGTTTCTCCGGGTTCGTTTCCAGTATCCGATCGATCTCCCGGCTGCTGACGCCAGCCTGGACAAGAGTATCCTTTGCCAGGGCAGCCGTTAGAAGATCATCTTCCCCATGGCTGTCAGAGTTCAGCAACATGAGTGCACCCGCTTTACGAGCCGTCCTAGCCACATGTGCATTAGTTACGCAGTGACCCCGCCTTGTGGTTATTTCAATAAAAACACCGTTTTTAGCAGCCAGCTCGGCAACCTCCGGGGTCATATGGCCTGGGTGCGCCAGTATATCGACATATTTCGACTTAACAGCGGCGAGGTTAGTCCCCTCCTCCACCGGCTCGACAGGCGACTCACCGTGAACCACAACCAGCTTCGCTCCCAGCTTTCTGGCGCTGCGCGCCAGATCGTCTATGGCCTGATGCGGGACATGCGTCAGTTCGACACCGGGCACAGCTTCAATATTCCAGTATGAGCCGGCCAGCTCACAGTCCCGCCTAACCTCTTTTATCACCCTTTCCAGCCCGCCGGTTCCCATGTGATCGGTTACGGCAATGACGGAATACCCTTTCACCGCAGCACGTCTGATCAACTCCAGAGTGGAAAGGACGCCATCGCTGTTGAAGGTGTGAGAGTGGAAGTCGTATATCACGCTATAAGTTAGCATAAAAATCTCGCGTAATACAAGAACACTATAAGAATCTGCTATAATAAGGCGGATTTTCAGCGGAAATGTTTAAAAAAATACTGGTCCCGCTAGATGGGTCCACCGAGGCGGAGACCGTACTTCCATATGTCAGGGACATTGCCATCAGATTTGACTCGGAGGTTGAAATCCTGGGAGTCGGGCTGGGCAGTAAAAGACGAAGAGTCAACCAACTGCTGGATAACTACGTGCACCACGCGGTCGACCATCTGCAGAAGCACGAGATAACCTGCAGGGCTGTGCTTCTATACAGCGATCCGCATCGCAATTTTCTCGATTACAGGGAGGTCACTGCCGGGCCAAATCAGATAAAAGCCCGGGGCGAGATGCTTTACGGCGGCCCTCCGGAAACCATCCTGGCTTATTCAAGCGATCACCAGATGAACCTTATAATCATGGCCACGCACGGTATCAGCGGCCTTCGCAGATGGTGGCTGGGCAGTGTGTTTGAAAAGGTGGTCTCACGGGCCACCATGCCCGTGCTGGGCATACACAGTAAACAGGTGAGGGAAATGGAAAGGGACAGAAAGGCTGTTTTCAAGCGCATACTGGCCCCTCTTGACGGATCTGAGACGGGCGGGGCAGCCATGCATGATGCCGAGGCCCTGGCTCTTAAGTCCGGCGCCTCAATGGTGCTGGTCCATGTCCTGCCTGCGCCCCATGCCGTAGAGGCACGCTGGCTGGGGCCTGAATTCAGCGAGTTCGTGAAAGCTATGCACGACGCAGGCCAGAAATATCTCGATAAAGTCGAAGCGCGGTTGAGCGCCAGGGGCATCAATGTGCAAGTCAGGATCGTATCGGGCGATCCCGCAGGCAAGATAATCGAAGTAGCCAGGGAGGAAAAGGCCGACCTTATTGCGATGTCTACTCACGGCAGGAGCGGTATCGCCCGCTGGGTACTGGGCAGCGTTGCGGACAAGATACTCCACGAGTCGAAAATCCCGATGTGGCTTGTAAGACCGCGCCAGATTATTAAAAAA
>JBAZLT010000118.1:0-5687 GCA_041650115.1 Dehalococcoidia bacterium
CGCCTTAATCCAGGCGCGGAAGTAATCAGCAGGATTTTTCAGCAGGGTAAAAGTCAGGTATTTTCGATCGACGGTGCCGCCCGGGTTTCCGAAGATTGCATTAAAAAAATGTTGGGTGCGAGAATTCCAGGTATGATTCACGCCGGTGCTTTTGCCTGCATCCCATTGATGTCACCAACTAATAAATATGGAATGTTGATGTTTTTCAGGTCGGGGCGTGAGGCTGCGTATACGCGGGATGATACGCAATTTTTCACGGCCGTATCACATATGCTGACTCTGGCAATGAAAATGAACGCTTTAAATAAGTCTTTAAAGGAAATGGAGGCAATTGGTAAAGACGACCAGTATAAAGCCGGGCTAATCTCTACTCTGGCTCATGAGATGCGTACACCCTTGACTTCGATAAAAGGTTATGCCACGGCATTGCTCATGAAGGAGACCAAATATAACGAAGGCACTCAGCGCGAGTTTTTAAAAATCATCGATAGGGAATGTGACATTCTGGAAGACCTGATCATAGACCATCTGGAATCGTCTATTATAGATGCGGGCATGATGAAGATCGATTTACAGCCGGTTCGCCTTCAGCGCCTGGCGGCAAAGGCTGCCGATGATATCGGCCGGCGCTATTCCAAACATGAAGTCCTGGTTGATTTTGCAGAGGATTTTCCGCTTGTAGACGCCGACCCCGACCGTATTCTTCAGGTATTGCGCCAGTTGCTGGATAATGCGGCCAAATACTCGCCCGGAGGTGGTTTGATCGTACTGCAGGGGAGGATTGTCGATGATAAAGCTGTTATAAGCGTATCCGATGAAGGGGTCGGCATTACGCCGGAAGACTTAAGTCACCTGTTTGACAGGTTTTTCCGCGCCCGGTCGAACTCGGGAGCCGAAATAATCGGCACGGGATTGGGCCTGCCTATAAGCCGCACCATAGTGGAAGCACACGGTGGACGTATCTGGGCTGAGAGCCAACTAGGACAGGGAAGTAAATTTTGCTTCAACCTGCCTTTGAAGGGACCAAGCCAGGACATTGCTGATGAATAAGATTAACCGGGATAAAGAGAAGATATTAATAATTGAGGACCAGCCGCAGGTTATACGATTGGTGACCGAAGTGTTGCGGGCGGTGGGTTATGATGTGGTTGCTCAAACGAGTAACGAAAACGCCGTAGCGACTGCAGCCACTGAACAACCGGCCCTCATATTGCTTGATATCATGTTTCCCCGCGGCCCCGATGGATTTGATCTTTGTCGTCAGATACGGCAATTCTCAGACCTGCCGATTATCATGCTGACTGCCAGGGCGCGGGAGAGCGACATATTGCGGGGCTTTGAGGTGGGTGCCGATGATTATTTAACCAAGCCTTTCAGCTCCAAAGAACTGGTAGCAAGGGTGCGGGCGGTATTGAAGCGTACCCATCAGTCCGATAAGTCGGTAACTGCTTCGTTGAAGTGTGGAGGACTGGTGATTAATTTCGCCCGCCACAGCGTTCAGGTAGAGGGAAGGGAAGTATCCTTGACACGGACCGAGTTTTCTCTCCTGCGTCAGCTTGCCCTCAATCCCAATCGCGTCCTGCTCAACCAGGACTTGCTGGTTGCTGTCTGGGGACAGGAATACAGGGATGATATCGATTACCTGCGGGCTTATATACGCATCCGGAATACATTGTTACTTCGCCCGGTACCGGCTACATGCTACGCTGCCCCGATAACGAATAGGCGCTGATCCGGCTGCCGCTCGAGCATGTTCTCCAGGGTTTCCCTTTTAACATTGCAGGATAATGCTCTTTTCATGCTTTTTTCATGAAATTGCCCTTATTTTATATGTGTCTTTAATGGATTGGTGGTTATTATAGGGGTGTGCTGGAGGGGGCGGTGTAGTGAAAGGCAGGAGAATCAAGCTTAGGAGGACGATATGAGTATGATTCCGATCAGGCGGGGAAGTAAAGGAAACAGAACAGGAACTACAGGATCACTGCCTCGAAGGTTGGACATTGCTGACCTTGTGCACTCTATCGTAAATAAGGCGCTGAAGACTTCAACAGAAAAAATGGGGCTGCGTGATATTAAGGCTCTGATCCAGTGTATTAAAACGGGTGATCCGGTTGCCTGTAGCTATTGTCATTACAATATCGCTAAAGAACTGGGTGAGGTTCTGGGTGGTCTGGACAGTGATGTCAAGGCTGTTTACGCCTATGATTTCGATGATAATTTGACTGATATTAACTGCGCTGAAAAGGCCTCTCCGTTCTCTCCAATTCATATGATCATATGGGCCGGACGTAAAACCAAAGCTCTGAGCGCCCTGGTGGAATCAATAGACCGTGCACTGGTGCAACATCAGAGGCGTTTACTGGATTTGAGCAGTCTGGAACATATTCTGGATATTCAGTTTATCGATGATGAAGATGTAAGGGCCCGAACTGGATATGCGGCATTACTGAAATCGATCTATCAGCCTCCCATTGAAGTGTGGCGCAGCGGCCAAAACACCTGATTCGTTATCGAGCGCATGTTGCCGTCATCAGATCAAGTCGACTTAACCATGCTATGAAATCACCGTAAATTTATGGAGTGCACAATTATGCAAACAGCCGGTGAGCAATATAACAAGAATCTGCTCTTAATTCTGCAGGATATCCAGAAGGAATTCGGATATTTGCCCGAAGACAAGCTAAAGGAAACGGCAGTGGCCCTGGGCAAGTCTCTTATTGATGTTTATGGTGTTGCAACGTTTTATCGCTCATTCAGTCTCACACCCAGAGGACGGCACCACGTTAAAGTCTGTTTAGGCACAGCCTGTCATGTCAGGGGTTCCAGCCGGATTCTGGACGAAATTGTTCACAGATTGGGTGTCCGGCCCGGGGAGACCAGTACGGATGGGGAGTATTCTCTTGAGACGGTGATGTGCCTTGGATGTTGCGCCATAGGTCCGGTAATGGTCGTTGACAATAAATACTATGGACAAATGTCTGCGGCCAAGATTGATACTGTGCTGAAAACAATGGGATGAGAAGCGATGTCTATTACAAGAGAAATGAAGCCATTACGATCTTTTAACGACCTGACAAGTTTGCGCAGCAATATAATTGCAGGTAAGCCATCCACCATAACCTCTATAACTTTATGTGCGGGTACCGGGTGTCGCGCTGCCGGCAGCGATGAAGTGAAGGAAGCTCTGATAAGTGAAATCGAGAAGCAGCAGCTAAATGTAAAACTACAGTTGAAGGAGACCGGGTGCCATGGTTTTTGCGAACGGGGGCCGATCGTTGTAATACGGCCGGCAAGGATTTTTTATCAGAAAGTTAAACCGGAAGATATTCGGGAAATCATCCGCGAAACTGTGATCGAGGGCAAAATTATCGAGAGGCTGCTTTACATAGATCCCTTGACCGACGAAAAGATTGCTTATGAGCCCGATGTCCCATTCTATAAAAAACAGAAGCGTATCATTCTGGGAGCCAATGGGGAGATTGATCCTACTGAGATAGAAGATTACATATCGATCGGAGGATATTCAGCATTAAGCATAGCTCTGTCTAAGATGTCTCCAGATGACGTGATCAATGAGGTGAAGAGATCCGGCCTGCGCGGACGGGGTGGTGCTGGTTTTTCCACAGGAGGGAAGTGGGAGCTGTGCCGAAAAGCCAAAGGCGATGTCAAATATGTAATATGTAATGCCGATGAAGGAGACCCCGGCGCGTATATGAACCGCAGTCTTCTGGAGGGTAATCCGCACAGCGTAATCGAAGGAATGATTATCGGTGGTTATGCGATTGGCGCAAACGAGGGCATTATCTATGTGCGTGATGAGTATCCTCTTGCAGTCAAACACTGCAAACTGGCAATCAATAATGCAAAAGAATGTGGTTTGCTCGGGGAGAACATTCTGGGCTCAGGATTCAGCTTTGATATAACTATCTCAATTGGAGCCGGCGCATTTGTTTGCGGAGAGGAGACTGCCCTGATCGCCTCAATCGAGGGGAAACGAGGCACACCCGCTCAAAGGCCGCCTTTTCCGGCCCAGAGAGGGCTGTGGAATAAGCCGACCAACATCAACAACGTTGAGACCTGGGCGAATATTCCCTTAATCGTGACCAAAGGCGCGGAATGGTACTCGACAATCGGTACCGAAAAAAGCAAGGGCACCAAGATTTTTTCGCTGGTGGGGAAAATCAACAACACGGGTCTGGTTGAAGTGCCTTTGGGCACATCGCTGCGGGAGATTATCTACGAAATAGGTGGGGGAATACCCGGCAACAGGCAATTTAAAGCGGTTCAAACAGGGGGGCCCTCCGGCGGCTGTATACCCCTGTCGCTGCTGGACCTGCCCATCGACTACGAAAGCCTGAAGAAAGCCGGGTCAATCATGGGCTCAGGCGGCATGATAGTGATGGATGAGAATACCTGCATGGTTGATATCGCCCGCTACTACACCGGTTTTCTCAACGATGAATCCTGCGGTAAATGTCTTTCCTGTCGAAAAGGGACGCAACGGATGCTTGAGATATTGACCGATATCACACAGGGCAAAGGCCGGGCAGGCGATATTGAGCTACTGGAAGAGCTGGCCTCAACCATCAGAGATGTGTCGCTCTGCGGCCTCGGCCAGACCGCCGGCAATCCGGTGCTGGCCACCATCCGCTATTTCAGGGAAGAGTACGAGGAGCACATCAAAAAGCACCATTGCCGGGCTGGAGTATGCAAGGCCATGGTAAAGTCGCCCTGTCAGAATGCCTGTCCCGCCGGTATCGACGTTCCCCGCTACATCAGGCTGATACAGGAGGACAGGCTTGAGGAAGCGGTGGCGGTAATCAGGGAGAAGGTGCCCTTCCCGGCAGTGCTCGGCTATGTTTGCCTGCATTTTTGCGAGCAGAGGTGCAGGCGTGGCGAGGTGGATGAAGCGCTGGCCATAAAGATGCTCAAACGCTACGCCGCAGATCATGACAGGGGTTCCTGGAAAAAGGACTGTATCAAATTACCGCCATCAGGCAAGAAAGTTGCTGTGATAGGTTCGGGGCCGGCGGGGCTCACAGCTGCCTATTATTTAGCTAAAAAGGGACATGAAGTGACGGTTTTTGAAGCAGCCCCAGTGACCGGCGGAATGATGCGGCTGGGTATACCTGAATTTCGCCTGCCCAGGGATGTGCTCTACCGTGAAATTGAGGATATTAAGGATGCCGGCGTAAAGATAAAAGTCGACAGCAGAGTTGAATCTCTGGATGAGCTTTTCCAGCAGGGTTATGCCGCCGTATTTGCGGGTATTGGCGCCTATCGCAGCAGGGACATGGGCATACCGGGGGAAAACGACGAAGCGGTGTTGAACGGCATTGATTTTCTGAGGGATATAAACCTTGGTATGAAAATGAATCTGGGCGACAGGGTACTGGTAGTGGGTGGTGGAAATGCCGCCATAGATTCCGCGCGGACTGCCACTCGTCTCGGTGTTAAGGAGGTGGATATCGCCTATCGGCGCACCTATGCTGCCATGCCGGCCAGCCCCGAAGAGGTCAGGGAGGCGGTCGAAGAGGGCGTCAAGCTGGATTTTCTGGTAACGCCGGTCAAGATAAGCCGGCTCAACGGCAGGTTGAAGGTTGAGTTTGTACGCATGCAGCTGGGCAATATCGATGAAAGCGGTAGGCGCAGGCCGGTGCCGGTGAGCGGAAGCGAGTTTATGAGCG
>JBAZLT010000119.1:0-5686 GCA_041650115.1 Dehalococcoidia bacterium
TGTCACTGTACTTTTTACCCATAAAGGCATCCGGATCGGCGTAGAGCTCCTCAGATGATCCGTGGTAGCTCACAAAACGGCCTTGGTCGTCCAGGACGAAGACGAGCTCGGTCATGGCCGAGAGGATGCTGTTCATCCTGATTTGCGACTGGCGAAGGGAGTGTTCGGCCAGCCTCCTCTCGGTTACGTCGTTATAAATCGATACTATTTCACCGCTCTGCATGCGGTAGACCCAGTGCTCGCGCCACGAGCCTGGATCACGGTTATCGCGGTAGATACTGTCGGGAAGGTATTCGGCTTCACCGCTGCGCCAGACCTTTTGCAGCACTTCCAGAAGGCCGAGGTCTTTAACACCCGGGAAGACCTCGGTAACGCGCCGCCCCAGGACGTCATCGCGGCTTATATGCTCGATCCTCTCTGCGGCAGGATTGATGTCCTTCAATATGAAGTCTTTCCCCTCATCCACCGCCTCGAAAACGGCCACCCCGCTGCTCATATGGTTGAACAGTTCGCTGTAGCGTGTCTCATCTGTCGAGATAAATACCAGCTGATGCGCAGTATGGGCCTTGCCCCCCTTTTTTTCAGCCGTTTTCCGGACAGGCGGCTTTTTGCTCTTCCTGGCACGCTCGCCCTGATCTCTGGCAGCCATCAAAGCCTCCGATATATTACACAACCGGGACAAGGCTTTCTAATCATACTTAATAATTATACAGGGTCGGTACATAATTGCTATACGACTTTAGTACTGCAGACCACCTCGCCTGTCGAACGGGCTGCCGGCTATTTTTCAGCTTCCAGCAGACAACCCTTCACCCGGTCTTCATCCTCAATATAATGTCTCGCTCCCATCACGAAGCAAATGCCGGCCAGCAGTCCGCCCGCGCAGGCGATGACTATAGCCCACATCAGGCCGTCCGCACCACCTCCCAGCGCATCCGAGATGCTCCCCACCAGCATCGGCGCCCAGGCGCCGCCCAGGGCATACATGCACAGTGAGGCAACGCCATAGGAGAGCCCCTTGTATGCCACGGGGACCACATCCTGCGAGATCATGCTCAAGGCGGGAACGGCTATCATATTAACGATGCCGAATATTAAGATCAGTATAAGGCCGAGGGTGAAGTTGAAACTGAAGCCCAGGAATGCAGCGGCCATGATGAGAGAAGACATCGCCGACGCAAGGGCGGGCAACCAGAGCCTGCCTTTTCTGTTTCTTTTATACCAGAAGTCGGAGAGCGCGCCGCCCACGGCGGCCCCTGTTACCGCCACAAGGCTGATTATGCAGGTGAGATAACCGGCGGTATCGGTGCCCATCTTGAACTGGCGAATGAGGTATGTGGGCATCCAGTAGATCTGCGCCAGGCAGGTGACCAGCATCATGGCGTAACCCAGGTAGTACCAGCGCAGTGTGGGTATCTTGAGCAATTCGATTATGGATTGCCACAGCCCTCGCAGGCTGACGGTTATCCCCTCATTAACCGTTTTGTAATCCTTGAGGAAGAATGCTGCCAGAGACAGAAGAACGCCAATGCCGCCCAGCAGGAGGAAGGGCGAACGCCAGCCGAAATTATGTGCCATCACACCGCCCACAATAGCGCCCAGTGCAATGCCCAGAGGTATCCCTATATTGAAGATACCCATGGCCCTCCCGTGATTGTTTTTAGGATAGGCGGCGGTAATCATGGCGATGCTGCCGGTTACCACGCCGGTGGCGCCAGCGCCGCAGATGATCCTGGGTATGATCACCGAAAAGAAATTCCAGGCCAGACCGGTCAGACCGCTGAAGGTATTCAGCATTATCGCAAGCACGCCGATGGATTTCTTCCTGCTCCAGCGGTCGATTAGATAAGCGGCGGGTATGGCCAGGGCGCCGTAGCTTAACATGTAGACGGTCTGGATGGCGCCAAGCTGCGTATCGCTCCATCCCATCTCGAGCTTCATGGGCTGGAGCACGACCGTCAGCACAACGCGGTCCATGTAGCTGAGAGTATATAGAAGCAGGCAGACTATTAATATCCAGTGCGCCTTCCAGCCCCCTGACTGGTAGCGGCCTCCTCCGGAAAGCATGGGACATTCTATCATGTTACATATTAATTACGCAGAACCATCGCCGGGATTCTCCTGCTCACCGCTGCGGGTTGCGTATCCAATGCCGGCAGTGTCATAATAGCCTCCGCAGCGCCGTTATTTTTGAAGTTATTGAAATCCACGCTTAATTCTTTTATGAAATGATTTAGCAAGGGGGTGCAAGCATGCAGGGTGAAGGCGGATATGTCTGGTGGAAGCACGGCGTTATGTGTGAAATCTGGCCGCGCAGCTATTACGATACAAATAGCGATGGGTCCGGCGATTTAAAAGGCATAACGGCTAAGCTGGATTACCTGGCCGATCTGGGCATCGACGGCATCTGGCTGGGTCCCATCAATGCCTCTCCCATGGTCGATTCGGGCTATGACGTGGCCGATTACCGTAGTATTCATCCTATCTACGGGAGCATGGAGGATTTTGAGGAGCTGCTGTGCGAGGCGCATAAGCGCAGCATACACATCATCATGGACCTGGTGGTAAACCACACCTCCGACCAGCATGCCTGGTTCAAGGAGTCACGCTCCTCCAGCAACAATCCTAAACGGGACTGGTATATCTGGCATAACAGCAAAGGCGGAGGTCCCCCCACCAACTGGAAAGCGCTGGTGGGCGGCAGCACCTGGGAGTGGGATAGGACCACCCGGCAGTATTTCCTCCACTCATTTCTTAAGACTCAGCCGGACCTGAACTGGCGCAATCCGGCGGTTAGAAAAGAGATATACGATACTATGAGGTTCTGGCTGGGCAAAGGAGTGGACGGCTTTCGCTGCGATATTCTCAATTATTTTCTTAAGGACGACCAGCTGAGAAACAATCCTTTTTCGCTGTCTGCCGGGGTGTTCAACGGCTTTCAGAAACACCTTTACACCAGAAACCAGCCCGGGATGTACGACATCCTCAAGGAAATGCGCGCGGTGCTGGACGAGTACCAGGACCGCATGATGGTGGGTGAAGTCTTTGTGGCTGAAGAGGGACCTTCCATGGCCGCCGCCTACCTGGGCGATGAAGGCGAACTTAGCCACCTCTCTTTCGAGTTCTCCCTGGTCTTCTCCAAATGGGGCGCGCACAGGTTCTCGGATGCACTGATGAACTGGTATTCGCTTATACCTCCCAAAGCATGGCCCTGCAACGTGCTGTCCAATCATGACAGGCCGCGAGCGGCCACTCGCTATGCAGCCGGGGAGGACACAGTCAAGCGGATGAAGGTGCTGGCGGCCATGTTGCTTACGGTATGGGGTACACCTTTTATGTACTACGGCGAGGAGATCGGTATGCCCAACAGCCGCATCACCAGGAAGGATGTTATGGACACCATAGGCAAGATGTACTGGCCTATCGTGAAAGGCAGGGATGGGGAACGGAATCCCATGCAGTGGAACGACGGCCCGCATGCGGGATTCTCGGAGGTAAAGCCGTGGCTGCCCCTCAATGACGACTATTCGGAGACAAATGTGGATATCCAGATGATGCAACCGACCTCATTGCTGAATTTTTACCGCAGTCTGACCGCGCTCAGGCGTGAAAAGCCGGCGCTGCATATGGGAAGCTTCGAGAAATCACCTTCTCATTCAGATATAATATCCTACTGCAGGACATATCAGAACAGGCAGGCCTATGCCGTTCTGAATTTCTCGGACAACAGGCTTGCACATACATGTACGCCGGATGGCGAGTGGACCGTGCTGCTGGGTACCCACCGCAGCGCCGGCGCGGCAGTCGGAAGGGGCAGCTTTGAAGTGTATCCGTACGAGGTGCTGATACTGGAGAGATCGAAATAAATGTCAGCTGGCGGAGGGAAAACGCGTATGAAACAGGTTGTTGCCTTTGGTTCAGACCATGTCGGCTTTGAGATGAAGGGAGAACTGATCAGGCGGCTCAAGGACCGGTTCGAAATAATGGATGTAGGTCCCCTGACCTATGACGCCGCCGATGATTATCCGGACTACGCCGGTGCTGCCGCACAGGCCGTCGCATCCCGTAAGGCCTGGCGGGGTGTGCTTATATGCGGTAGCGGTGTCGGGGTTTGTATAACCGCCAACAAGGTGGCTGGCGTGCGGGCCTGCGTTTGCCATGATACTTTTTCGGCGCACCAGGGAGTGGAGCACGTCGATATGAATGTTATCTGTCTGGGCGCCAGGATAATAGGCATCGAGCTGGCTGCGGAGATAGTGGCGGCCTTTCTCAATGCCCGCTTCGGCGGAGAGGATAAACACCGGCGCCGGCTGAATAAGCTGCTGGATATCGAGAAAAAGTCCCTGAAGGGCGGAAAACCCTGATTAAATGATCGCTGCATACAAGCTGCTTCAGCGGGAGGCGATAGATAATCATGATCAGGATAGAGGGCGTTAATTTTAAGGACGAGCATGGCAGGACGGTCATCCTGCGCGGCGTTAACCTTGATGCCAAGGTCCCCTTCAAACCGGACGGTTCCACCCATATCAGGGAGGGTTTCTTCGATCATCGCAAAGTGTCTTTCGTGGGACGTCCTTTTCCTCTGGCTGAGGCGGATGAGCATTTCAAGCGGTTGAAACGCTGGGGGCTGACCTTCTATCGGTTCCTGGTTCCCTGGGAGGCGATTGAACACGCGGGGCCCGGCATCTATGATGAGGAGTATCTCGACTACCTGTATAGAATGGTTGAGAAAGCGGGACAGCACGGGTTGCTGCTGTACATCGAGACGCGCCACGATATCTGGAGCCGCTTCACAGGGGGCTGCGGTGCGCCGGGATGGACCTTCGATGCCGTCGGCCTCGATATAACCAGGTTCAAGGAAACCGGCGCCGCCATCACACACCAGGAATACGGCCCGGATTACCAGCCACAGATTTGGGCTACCAACGGATTCAAAATGGGTGCAGCCACCATGTTCACGCTTTTCTTCGGCGGCAATGACTTCGCGCCTGCCACGAAGGTGGATGGACAGCCGGTGCAGGAGTATCTGCAGTCACATCTGCTGAATGCCTACAGAAAAGTGGCGGAGAGATTGAAGGGGCTGCCCGCCGTTATCGGTTACGACACGATGAACGAGCCTTACTGCGGTTACATCGCCTGCCGGGACCTGAATTCCACGCGCTGGTACCTTTATAAGAAGGGTGATTCCCCTACCGCCTACCAGGGGATGCTGCTGGCTGCCGGATTCCCCCAGGAGGTTGAGGTCTGGCGGGCTTTCCCACCTAAAAAGCTGGGCACCAGCTTGATTAATAGACAGGGGATCAGGGCCTGGAAAGAAGGCCATGAATGTATCTGGAAGGCCAACGGTGTCTGGGACCTTGACAGGGAGGGCAGGCCGGTCCTGCTGCAACCCGATTACTTCTCGATCAGAAACGGCAGGGAGGTCAACTTCACCGACGACTACCAGAAGCCATATCTCGAGCGCTTTGCAGATATGATTCACGGAGTCGATCCACAGGCCATGATATTGATCACCCCGCCCAACGTGGACTATCGCCCGCCGGACATGGGCGCGGACAACAGCAGGCATATCGTATATAAACCGCACTGGTATGACGATGTGCACTGGATAACCAAGGCATACCACTTTTTCCCCAACGCCCTGGCTGCGCATGATAAGCTGACCGGCGCTGCGATAATAGGGACA
>JBAZLT010000120.1:0-5685 GCA_041650115.1 Dehalococcoidia bacterium
GATGTGGGAGGCTTTCTCCGACTTCCGTGACGATCCTGAGGTCTGGGTAGTCATCCTGACCGGCGTAGGGGAAAAAGCCTTCTCGGCCGGCAATGACCTCAAGTACCAGGCTCAGCACGGCAGTGATCCGGCTTATATGGCGATTAAAACACCGGGAGGCTTCGGCGGCATCACCGAGCACTATTATTGCGCCAAACCCATGATCGCCGCAGTCAACGGCTATGCCCTGGGCGGTGGTTTCGAGCTTGCGCTCAAATGCGACATCATCATTGCCGCCGATCATGCGCAGTTCGGCCTGCCGGAAGCAAAGGTCGGCTTGATCGCCGGCGCCGGTGGTATTCACCGTTTGCCTCGTATGATACCCCAAAAAATTGCCCTGGGAATGATGTTTACCGGTAGACCTATCACTGCGCAGGAAGCCTATCGCATCGGATTGGTAAATGAGGTTGTTCCTCTTAAGGATCTTCTGTCCACAGCCGATAGATGGGCCAATGATATACTGCTGGGCTCACCACTCACAATTCAGGCCACCAAGGAAGCTGTTATGAGAGGGCTTGATATGAAACTGGAAGAGGCAATTAATACCGTATTCCCCGGTGTGGACAGGTTGTTTAAGTCGCAAGACTTCGTGGAAGGGCCCCTGGCATTTGTTGAAAAAAGGCCTCCGCAATGGAAAGGGCGCTGATATTATATCCAATTCTGGTAGAATATTAAGACCGCGTAGTATCTCAGGCTGTAGCTCCAGCGTCAGCCCGGTAAAGGAGGATAGTTATACATGTTTAAAAAAGGACTTTACTTATTCCTGGTTATTGCGTTGTCGGTGATGCTCTCTCCGGTATTAGGCTGCGCCGCACCGTCCGGCGACGAAGCGCAGACGAAGGCCGCCGTCGAAAAAATCCGGGTAGCCACACAGGCTGAACTGGATAAGCTGGATGCCGATGTAGCGGATGCCGCTCTCAAGCTTAAGAGCACCGGCTTAAGCGGTGACGGAGCCACGCAGATACTTGAAGGATTATGCGCCAGATATCCCTATCTGGTTGACTGCAGCACGGTTGATACCAGCGGCAAGGTAGTCACGATGGCCCCGGACGCCTACCGCCGCTATGAAGGCGCCAATATTGAAACACAGGATGTAAAGTCCCCTGTTCTCAGCCCGTATATGATGACAACCGAGGGCATATCGGCCGTTTCGCTGATGAGGCCTGTCCTTGACCAGGAAGGTAAACAGATCGGCATCATAGACGCCCTGTTTACACCTGAAGCCCTGCTTACCGGCACCGTTGCGCCCGTGCTCAAAGAGACCGGCCTTGCGATGAATGTCTTACAGACCGATGGCATCACCATATATGATTTGCCGAAAAGTGATACGGGGAAAAATCTTCTGACAGACGCTGAATATAAGCCATACACGGACCTGGTAGCCCTTGGCTCCAGGTTTGTATCGGAGGAATCCGGGAGCGGCACATATAGCTTCCCCAGCCACGAAACGGCGCAGCCGACAAAAAAACTGGCTGTCTGGGCAAGCATCAAGCTGCATGGGACGGCCTGGCGGATGATAGCCGTGCAGGAAGCAATTAAATAGCCTATCGCGGCAAAAATCATCGTCATATATCACCATAATTACCTTGTCATTGAGCCTCAATTCCCCGGACTTGAGGGTACGGCTGTGTTAGTCGGATGGCCGTGCATGGCAATGTGTTTAGACGAATGCTCTACCACCTGATTCTGGTAGAATATGTGGACTTCGTATTGCCTCCCGCTGCCGCTCCAGCGTCAGGCGAGTGTCAGCACGTGGAGGCCCGAATATCGTGCGCCTGTAGCTCAGCGGACCAGAGCATCGGTCTTCGGAACCGAGGGTCGTGGGTTCGAATCCCTCCAGGCGCGCCACATTTGTGTTTAAAACTCAAACCGGAATTCACCTGAGCAGTGATCCTGCGTATGCATCCTGCACACTGTGGTCTGCGGGATAGAGGTGAATTTCAGGCCCAACTGTTCGAGCCAGCACTCAATGCGGTACATCACGCCGCATTCGTATTTATCGATCACGCCGATGCGGCTCATGCCCTTGTAGGCAAAGCACTCACCCTTCTCCCACTCCCAGTAAACAGTGTTGCCGGGCATAACCGTAAAGTGCAGTTTGCTGAAAACGGAAACAGGCAATATCATCTGCATGCCGGCCGGCAGGAATTCCTTGAGTACCTCGATGCCGGTCAGCTGGTTTTCCCTCAGTCCCGTCACCTTTTTCAGCCTGTTCACCTCGAAGGGGGCCATGGCCCTGATGGCAGCCTTGTTTAGTTTATTGGCCATGTCAACGCCCATTTCATTGCTCACGGTATAGAACCACATGCCATCGTGGGTAAGCCAGCCCTTGCCCAGCAGTTCCCTGATCTCCTCCTTGGTAACATCCTCAAACTTCCGCATCATTTGCCTCGCCTCAATATTGACTTCCTGTATAAAGAAGACTAAATAGCGCCTTTTTTTATGTTGTAAACGGGTTTGCGCTTCTCAACGAACGCCTTCAAGCCCTCTTTTGCGTCCGGGCCGTCCGCGCAGACGCACAGCATCATCCTCTCCTGTTCGATATGCGATTCAAAGCTATTTGAGAAGGAGTCGTTGAGAAGCTGCTTGACGCAGCCGTACGATATCAGCGATTTATCAGCCAACGTATGCGCCATTGACATGGCTTCGGTCAGCGATTTGCCGTCGTCCACGAGCCTGTTGACCAACCCCCATGACAGCGCCTGCTCCGATGATATGGATTCGTCGAACGCTACGATCTCAAGCGCGCGCGCCAGACCCACCATCCTGGGGAGCGTGAAGGTGCCTCCGCCGTCGATACACAGCCCGTTGGCTGTATATGCCTGCCGCATGCTGGCCGACCTCTCCATAACACGGAAATCGCAGGCCAGCGCAAGGGAGAAGCCGCCGCCGGCCGCGATCCCATTGATAGCGGCGATCACGGGCTTGTTCATGCGGCGTATTTCCATTATGGCCAGATGATAGCTGGCCGCCAGCCGGTGAAAGCCGGCGGAGGCTCCACCCGGGAATCCGCTGACCCACTTGAGATCGCCTCCGGCGCAGAAGGCTTTACCTTCTCCCGAGATCACAACGCCGCGCACGCTTTTATCCGCTGCCAGCCCGACCAGTATGCCGGCAAAGCCGTCGATCATATCGAAATCAAAGGCGTTATAGTGCGCCGGACGGTTCAACATCAGCCGGGTGACCTCGCCGTCTTTCTCAACTCTAATTGACTCTGCCATATGCCTCACCTCCATCTGTTAGCGTTAATTATATGGATGCGTTACCTGCTGTTCAACCGCACGCCTGGCCGCGTCCTATGCTAATATTAATACTGTTTCGAATTTACCTCTGATATGAGAGATGAGGAGGGACGCCATGATAGGATATTTATCTCAAGGCAAAGCCTGGAAACTAATCACAGTATTTATTATCGGGATCATAGCATCCACTACCTTACTTGCAGGCTGCGCCGTACCTGTACAAAAGACGGTCGAGCCTGCGGCAGAGGATGTATTCATCCCCGGGGAGCCGCTGGATAAGAACGAGATGCGCATCACATTCATGGGCACATCGGTAATCCCCCGTCTTGCACAGGAATGCAATAGCGTTTTCGTCGAACTCGGCAACGGCGACAGCTTTATATTCGACATGGGGTCGGGCGTTTCATCCAAATACGTGGCCATGGGCATACCCTATTCCCGCATGGATAAGCTATTCCTGACACACCTGCACGGTGACCATATGAGCGATATCATCACGCTATACTGTTTCGGGCCTTCCATCGACCGCAAGACGCCCCTGCTGCTCTTCGGACCCACTGGTGATACAGCCGATGAGGGAACAGCGGCTTTCGCAGATAACCTGAAAAAGCTGGTTAAATGGCACATTGAAAGCTTCAGCTTCACGCCGACTGGACTGAAAAGCGGTGTGAGCGGATACGACATCGTTGCGACCGAATTGCCTTATATGAAGGTAGGCGGCATAGCCTACGAAAACAACGGCGTGAAGATCACTCATTTCCCCGCGGTGCATGACCGTAACGGCTCCATCAGCTACAAGCTGGAATGGAACGGACTGTCGATGGTCTTTTCCGGAGATACCAAACCCAATAGCTATATGGTCGGCCAGGCCAAGGGCGTGGATGTCCTGATCCATGAGATGGTAGTGCCGCCGGAAGTCTGGGCAGGCAAGAACTCCGGGATGAAACCGGGTGATTCCGGCTGGCAGCAGGCGCTCAACTACGCACAGGCCGTACAGGATTCATCCCATACACCGCAGAAGGCCTTCGGTTACATCCTCAGCCAGACCACACCCAGGCTGGGAATCGCAACCCACTTCCAGGTCAACGACGATACTGTGGGACCCGCCATGAAGGATATCAGGACCTGGTACCAGGGTCCCGTGGCCATCGCCACTGACCTGCTGGTCGTGAATGTATCCAAGGACAATATCAAACAACGCCACGCCAAGGTCTCGGATTACGCCTGGTACGCCTCTCCCAAGTTATATCCGCCGGATCAACTGGCTACACCGAAATATTCTTCACCAACCGCCCAGCTCAACAGCGAGCTGTTAGGCCAGTGCATCCCCGAAGACGTCTACGACAAACCGTGAACCGGTACCGGTACCGAGCAAACGAAACAGGGCCGAACATATATGTTCGGCCCTGTTTAAATAACACTCACCTCAAATATATAGTTGACAAAATATTAAATCTTGAAATAAACCTTTATATCCCCTGAATCGTTTTTCATAGTGATTACACAAACACAGGGGGGTAATATGTCTAAATTTATCACGCTATTTTTAGGTATGATTTTAGCCCTGGCGGTGGCTGTCCCGGCCATGCCGGCCTCGGCCGACAGCGCAGAGGTAACCACCATAGGGGAAGCCACCACGCCGGCAATCCTGCCGGACTCGGGACTCAATTTCCTGAACAGCTGGGGCAGAAACATTCAGCTGGCGTTCGCGGGAAGCGATGCCGAAAAGGCCAGACTGATGTTGAAATACTCCGGCGAAGACGCGCTGGCGTTAAAGGCAATGTATACGGCGGGCAAATATGATGCCGGCGCCAGACAATCGGAGCAATATGCCCTGCAGATGGAGAACACGGTACAGGCCGTGGAGCAGGTCAGGGCCAGCCAGGGGGAAGAGGCCTCGGCGGAACTGGTGGCCAAACTTGAGCAAAATTACCTCCGACAGCAAGAGGTCCTGCTGTCAGTGATGGAAAAAGCGCCCGAAGCCGCGCAAAGCGGCTTGCTCAACGCAATAGAGAACTCCAACAAACATGTCGCCACAACGATTCTGGCTCACGAGGGCGAGCAAGCCCTGCTGCAGTACCAGACGCAGGTGAATCAACAGACTACTAACCTGGGCAGCGAGACCAGGATCAAGGTACAGCAAAAACTGCAGGCCGTGCACGGACAGTCCGGCCAGTCTTCCGGCAACAGCGGAGGACAGGGCGTTCAGGCTCAGACCCAGACCGAGACTCAGACCCAGATCCAGGCCCAGACCCAGGCCCAGACTCAGACCGAGGTTCAAACACCGTCCTTGCTGCCGGTGCAGGTACAGGTTCAGGCTACGGTACAAACGCAACAGCAAACCGGCCTGCAGAATCAGAATCAGGGCAGCGGGTCTTCAAACGCCGGCTCCGGGACCAGTGGC
>JBAZLT010000121.1:0-5653 GCA_041650115.1 Dehalococcoidia bacterium
CAGCGTCGGTCGCAGCTACGGTGTCGACCGTGTCGACCGGTTCCGCTGGAAGGACCTGTTCGACGCATATTCCTGCACCGAGTGCGGACGCTGCAACGACAACTGTCCGGCCACCAGCACGGGCAAGGCGCTCAATCCGCGCCTGGTCGTTCACGATATTAAAATAAATCTGCTGCACAACGGTCCGGGGCTGGAAAAGGGCAGAGCGCCCGCGTTACCTCTCATCGGGTTGGGATGCGAAGGCAGCATCGGGGAGGAGGCCATCTGGGACTGCACCACCTGCGGCGCCTGCATGCAGGTTTGCCCGGTCTTCATAGAGCACGTGCCCAAGCTCATCTATCTGAGGAGGAGCCTGGTGGAGATACAGGCCAGGTTCCCGGACGAGCTGATCTCGCTGTTCGAGAACATGGAGAACCGCAGCAATCCCTGGGGCATTATTCCGGCCGAAAGAGGCAAATGGGCCGCGGACATGCATGCGCCCCATTTCGAAAAGGGCGTTACCGAATACCTTTTCTACGTGGGTTGCGCCGGTTCTTTCGATACCCGCAACAAGCGCAATACGGTCGCCATCGCCAACATCCTGAACGCCGCCGGCATATCCTGGGGCATACTGGGACGTGACGAAAAGTGCTGCGGCGACAGCCTGCGGCGGCTGGGCAACGAGTATGTTTTCGATCAGATGGTGAAGGAGAACGTGCGCCAGTTCAACGAACTGGGGGTAAAGAAAATAATCGCGCAGTGCCCCCACTGCTACAACACATTGAAAAATGACTATTCGAGTTTCGGGGCCGATTTCCAGGTGCTGCATCACAGCGAGCTGATCAGTCAGCTGGCCGGCGCCGGTAAATTGAAGATTAAGGGATCGGCGGATGTGGGGAAGGTGGTCTTTCACGATTCATGTTACCTGGGACGCTACAACTCCATCTTCGATCAGCCGCGCGAGCTGATTACGAAGGCCACCGGACGGCCCCCCGTCGAGCTGGAGCGCAACCGAGAGAGGTCGTTCTGCTGTGGCGCCGGGGGCGGACGCATGTGGATGGAGGAGAATACTGGCAAGCGCATCAATATCGAGCGCGTCGGTGAAGCGCTCAGACAGGAGCCCGATACCATCTGCGTGGCCTGTCCCTATTGTGTCACCATGATGGAGGACGGACTGGGTGACCTCAAGGCCGGTGACAAAGTCCGTGTGCTGGAGCTGTCCGAGATCGTGGAGATGTCGCTCTAATATTTTTGCGGGCATGTCCTCATCCTGTCATTGCGAGGAACGTAGTGACGAAGCAATCCTGTCCGTTCATGCGGGTGCACAGGATTGCCGCGCCCTTCGGGCTCGCAATGACGAAGGGGGAAAAAGGCTCCTGGCAATGACCGGTTACAGGATGAGCATGGCATCGCCCATTGTCGCAGCGGTATCAGTGTCTCTACGACTTGTATTTCTGCTCGAGGCCATTATAGTAATCGGCGCCCAGGAAGGTGTTGAGATCGAGGAAAGCCTGCAGCCAGTCGGCGAACTCCCGCTGTTTTCCCGTCTCCTTGATCCTTTTCACCTCTTCCGTGCAACCCGCAATCACGGCGGCCAGGCAGACGCCCGGGTAAATGGCGATGGCGAAGCCCATGCTCCTGATCTGGTCCACGGAAAGATTGGGAGTTCTGGGCGCCAGATTGAGCAGAACGGGACTGGGTGATAGCAGCCGGGGTATCTTCTCGAGCTGTTCCATGTTTACCGGCGCCTCGATAAACAAAACGTCCGCGCCGGCCTCCGCATATTTATGGCCGCGCTCGATGGCCTGGTCGAAGCCGTGGGTCGCGATGGCATCGGTGCGCGCGATGATCAGCAATTTACGGTCTTTGCGGGCGTCGACGGCCGCCCTGATCTTTCCCTCCATTTCCGCGCTGTCGATCACGCTTTTCCCGGCCATATGTCCGCAGCGCTTGGGCCAGGTCTGGTCCTCCAGCTGTATGGCTGCCACGCCCGCTTTCTCATACTGCCTGACGGTCCTCACCACGTTGATGGGATTGCCGTATCCGGTATCGGCGTCGGCTATCACGGGAATTGCGACGGCATCGGCGATACGTGCTGCGTTATCCGCCATCTCGGTCATAGTCAACAGACCGATATCGGGCAGGCCGAACATAACAGCCGATGTCCCGTACCCGGTCATATAGACGGCATCGAATCCCTGCGCCTCGACGATCCTGGCCGTGAGGGCATCGTAAACGCCCGGCGCCAGGATGAGCTCCTTTGATTGGACCATGCTGAACAGCCTTTCATCTCTCATAGCCGACACCTCTCAGGATTTTAATAATTATGCTATGAAAAGAGAAGAATAACAAGAAATAATGAGAAGATAGATAAAAAAGATAAAATAATTACACATTCATGAAAAATTAATGTCAATATCAGTGGGATTGGCGATGGGGTAGTGGTGTGGTGGATGATTTGGAGGGGCTATACAGTTGTGCGTGCTGCCCTATTTTTACTCTACTTCGGATTCCGATAACCATCCGTAAGTACGTTTTACGATCTGTGATTCAATAAAGATTTCCGTATCCTTCACGCCATCTAATCTGTTTATCGTCCTTATAAGAATATTCAGGTTTTCCGCAGTAGTGGTCTGCATCCAGCATACTATGTCAAAACGGCCATATGTGAATGCAACCATGTGTATTTCGGGGAATTTGGTCAATTTTTTAACTAGAGCGTCAAATCTTTTTAGATCGACACTTATACCAATAGAAGCCACTGTTGAATGTCCTATTTTATAGGGATCAGGAATCGCTGTAATTTTTATTACGCCGTCTTTTAAAAGCTGCTGTACATGCCTGAAGACCGTAGGTACACTGATGCCCAATTTTTTAGCAATTGCAGTATAACTTGCGCGGCCGTCCTCCTGAAGCTCGAGTATTATTCTCTTATCAATTTTATCAATCATATAACAGCTTTCCTTAGAGAATGATGTTAATTTATTGTAAAGGATAAAGTCAAATAGAGCGTAACGCACCCGGACACCAATTTTCATGTAGCCATCTGCCAGTCTAATGTTGCAAATATTGTTAAAATACTATTTATAATGAATAAATCAAAAAGAAAATTGATAATAGTTGACAATAATATAAAATTACTATAATATTAATGAAATAAAAATAACACAGTAATTTTTAATTGATATTGCAACTCCGTTGCTTGATCCTGGGGGCTGAGATTAAACAATCTAATATAAAGGAGGCTGAAAATTGGCTGTAAAGACGTTCAGAAGGGGCAACCATTACGAGGACTTTCAGGTAGGTCAGAAATTTCGGCATCACTGGGGGCGAACTCTTACGGAGAGCGACAACGTTTTGTTCACTCACCTGACCATGCATTTCAATCCCATCTATCTTAATAAGGAGTACGCTGGGCGTTTCGGCTATGAAAATGTGGTGATCAATCCGCAGTTTATCTTTCACCTCACGCTCGGTATGAGCGTGGAGGACCTGAGCGAAGTGGGCGGGCCCTTTTTGGGAGTGGATAACCTTTCCTTTATCAATCCCGTCTATCCCGGGGACACGCTGTACGCCGAGTCAGAGGTGATGGATATGCGTGAATCCAAATCCAAGCCACAGTTCGGAATTGTGACATGGAAGACAACGGGCATAAATCAAAATGGTAATACGGTCATTGAATACAAACGCAGGAATCTGGTTTCCAAACGGGGGCAGCCTGCCTTAGATCCAAAGTGAAACAAGTATTTAATTAGGAGTGTGACATGTTATTAGACGAAATTCATCTGCAGCTACAGAAAACAGCCATGGATTTTACTGAGAAAGAGGTCATTCCCATTGCCAGTGAATGCGATCATGCATTTGAACGGGACAAACGCGCATCGCACATCCCGGAGAACATATTGAGACGCATGGGGGACCTTGGTTTTTATGGTATCAGGACTGCAGTGGAGGATGGCGGCGCCGGACTGGGGCATGTGGCGCTGGTTGCGGTTGCAGAGGAGCTGGCTCGGGGTTGGCTATCAGTCGGTAGTTGTTTTTCCCGAAATGAGGCTTCACTAGCAATGGTAGTTCAACCCGGACGCGAAAAGCTTAGAAAGAAATATCTGACCGGGCTGTTATCCGGCGAAGTACAAACAGCCATGGCCAACTCGGAAGCAGATGCAGGATCAGACGCTGCCAACATTAAATGCACGGCGCGTAAGTCCAGCGGGAAATGGATTATCGACGGTCAAAAAATGTGGTGCACAAACGCCGATCGGGCAAATCTAATGTTCGTATTGGTGAGGACCGACCCTCAAATCATACCGGGAAAGAAGCACAGGGGAATAAGCTGGCTCATGGTGGAAAAGAAACCCTGGGATAACTCCGATCCCCGACTTGTTATTACAGAATTGGACATCATCGGATACCACGGCATGGGCACCTATCAGGTGGACTTCTCGAATTATCCAATCCCCGAGGAGAACCTATTCGGAGAAGAGGGTAAGGGTTTCAAGCTGTTGATGACAGGATATGAAACAGCCCGCATACAGTTTGCCGGCAGATGTCTGGGTGTGGCGCGTGCGGCATTTGAAAGAGCGCTGAGCTACGCCACGCAGCGTATCCAGTTTGACGTTCCGCTGGCAAACTTCCAGTCAGTCCGCTTCAGACTGGCGGATATGGCCACCAGCATCGAGGTCTGTCGCCAGTACGCATACTATGCCGCCATGAAAAAAGATTCGGGAATGAGATGCGACCTGGAGGCTGGAATGGCCAAGTTATTTGCCGCCGATATGGTTATGAAAGTGGCGTGGGATGCTCTCCAGTTGCATGGAGGATATGGATATACCAGGGACCTCCCGCTGGAAAGATACTGGAGAGATGCCGCCATGCTGCCCATCGGAGAGGGCACACAGGAAATTCAAAGGGGCATTATTTCAGCCAGACTGTTGGAAAGAGTAACTGGTAAATAATTTATAACGATTGTTGCGGAGAGAGAAATGAGTGTGACAAGAGCAATTAATTATTATGAGGACTTTGAAGTGGGTGATAAGATCGCTCACCAGCGCGGTCGCACTGTGACCGAGATGGACAATGTGATGTTCACCCAGTTAGGCCTTAACACGGCTGAAGGACATTTCAACGAGGATTTCATGAGCAAAATCCGCATAGGCACCTGGGGTGGTACAAGGATAGTGGTCGGCAGTTTCACCATCGGCCTTGTTATCGGTCTGGCGGCGGAAGATATCTGCGAGAACGCCCTGGCCGAGATAGCCCTGGATAAGATCAGGCTTCAGACGCCCGTGTGTCACGGCGATACGCTGTACGCAGAATCCGAAGTGCTGGGTAAGGAGGAGACCGATTTCTTCAAGGGCGCCGGCATCGTCCATTTCAAAGTCACGGGGAAAAACCAGGAAGGCAAAGTGGTGTTCGAGGGAGAGAAAAAAACCGTCATAAAGAAGCGGGCTTTCTATTTGAAAGACGACGAGCAATTCTGGCCGCATAAATGACCCTCGCGCGGGGGTACACAGGCTACAAATATCTTATTTGTTAATCGACGTGGAGGAGGTTACTTATGAAGCTCAGGCGAAGCAGCCTCAGCGTACCGGGTAACAACGTTAAGATGCTGACGAAATCAGCGGAGAGCCAGGCAGATTGCATTGTTATAGACCTTGAGGATTCCGTGCCCGTT
>JBAZLT010000122.1:0-5615 GCA_041650115.1 Dehalococcoidia bacterium
TGCGCATTATCATCCGCAATTAATACTCTGGTCATTCCTTTTTCCTCGCCGGGTCGATGCCGGGGAGGTATTTATTGACCTGGGCCAGAAAGGTGTCCGGATCGATCGGCTTCTCGATATAGCCGTCGCAGCCGGCTTCCAGCGCCTTCTCCCGGTCGCCGGCCATGGCATAAGATGTCACCGCTATAATAGGTATTTTACTTAATTCAGGTTTGCTGCGCAGATTATTCGCGACCTCATAGCCGTCCATGACCGGCAGCTGGATGTCCAGCAGGATGAGGTCCGGCAGCAATTGCAGAGCTTTTTCGATGCCCTCACGACCATCCTGCGCCCAGGCAATGCGGTAATCCTGAGTTTTCAGCAATACACTTACAAGGTAATAGTTCTGCTCGTTGTCCTCGATGTAAAGCACTATTCCTTTGCTCATGATATTCTCTCCACAGGCAGACTGAAACTAAATGTGCTGCCCTTGCCGTATTCGCTGTCAACCCAGATCCTGCCTCCCAGCAGGTCAACGATTTTATTGCAGATCGACAGTCCCAGTCCTGTTCCCTCATGCTGTCTGACGAGACGGCTGTCCACCTGGTAGAAGGGTTTAAAAAGATTCTCCATATCCTGCTCTTTAATGCCCGTGCCCGTGTCGCTTACACTGATTGTAATCTCGCTGTTTTTAAGCGTGCATTTTACGCGGACATGTCCGTGCTCGGTGAACTTGATGGCATTGCTCAGGAGATTATAAATGACCTGTTCAACACGCCGCTGATCGCTGGTAATAGTCCCGACCTCGGGGGCGACCTCGACTTGCAGCGCAAGGCCTTTCTTATCGGCCAGAGGTTGCATACTGGCAGTGACTTTTTCTATGGCCGCCTTTATATCGCAGGGCTCCCTTGCGACCGTCAACTGGCCGGCTTCTATCTTGGATATGTCGAGCACGTCGTTGATAAGATTGAGCAGATGTGAGGAACTGCTTCGAACCATGCCCATCTGCTTCTTCTGCTCCTCATTCAGAGGGCCGACCAGCTCCTGCTGAAGAATTCCCGTAAATCCGATAATTGAATTGAGCGGTGTGCGTAACTCATGTGACATGGTGGCCAGAAATGCAGACTTGACGCGGTCGGCAGACTCTGCCGCTTCCTTGGCGTCCTGCAGCTCGCAGTTGGCCACCGCCAGCTCAAGATATTTCTGCTCAAGCTCGGCCGTCCTCTCTTCGACCAGCTTCTCCAGGTGGTACCTGTATTTCGCCAGCTGTTCCTCCGCCTTCTTACGGACTGTAATCTCTTCCGTCAGCTCCTTTGTTTTAGCACTGACCTGGGCCCTGAGGATCACGCCGCCGCCGGCAAAGAGCAACACCAGCCCGCCGACCGAAGCCAATGCCCAGATTACCCAGTCGGGGAGCACAGGTGTGCCGACGGGCTTGACGGCCATCCATTTATCCAGCGACTGGTAATAGATCGAATTGCTGTCCTGCTTGAGCGCTTTCACGCGGCGGTCTATTCTCTCTATGAGGGCCGGCGTCGATGCTGCGTCCTTGGTAAAAGCGAAATAGAGCAGTGCCGGCTGGAAGATAATGGGGGTTTTAACCAGACCGTATTGCATCTCGTGTTGATAGCCGTAGTCCTTGCTGGTCACTCCTGCATCGGCCTCGCCACTTTTCACGAGATCAAAGACTCTGTCGTAGCTGTCGACCTCCATATATTGGCAGTCGATGTTATACGATTTAATGATCTCCTTTATACCGTCGGGGCCCTCAACGTTGACGCTGCCTTTCAAAACCGCTATGTTCTTTCCCTGCAGGTCAAGCACCGAGTTGATATCGACGTCCTTTCGCGTATATACCCTTGACCAGCTGATATAGACTGTCTCGTGTGAAAATGCGTATTTGTCGCTTCGTTCCTCGGTGTAGGCCACATCGGGCATAATGTCTATCTGGTTGTTTTCCAGCATCTGCAGGCACTCGGTCCAGGTGCCGTGTTTGTATTCGAGTGTCCAACCTTCCTGGGACGCGATGGAATTAATCACGTCCGGCCAGAACCCGGCGGGTTTTCCTTCGCTATCTGTGAAGATTTTAGGCTGGTTTTCGTATATACCGACCCTGACGATTTTCATATCGTCAGCCGCAACTGCTCCGCCCCAGACAGAGATCGATATCAGAAAAAGGATTACAACCGGCAGCAGTCTGCAAAAGCAAGCAGTTCGCGCAGCCCCTCTTTGCATTTTTAATCCGTTCCGATACTTCTTATATGTATAATCTAATATTACTATACCCTCTGCTATTCTTCGAGTTTAAGACCTTTCTGTGTGAAAAGCCTGACACAGGCATCCACCACATCCGGATCATACAGCTTACCCTTATTATTCGATATCTCCTGTAAGGCTTTGTCTATTCCCAGGGTGGCGCGGTAAGGTCTATGGGATGCCATTGCCTCAACCACATCGGCCACTGTCAGTATACGCGTATACTGCAGTATTTCATCTCCCTTCAGTCCGTTGGGATAACCTGAGCCGTCCAGTTTTTCATGGTGTTGCAGGACAATCTGTGCTATGGGCCAGGGGAAATCAATGGTTTTTAAAATATCGTGGCCGTATTGAGAGTGCGTCTTGATTATTTCGAATTCCAGGTCACTCAACCTGCCCGGCCGTGAAAGTATATCGGCGGGTACATATATCTTACCGATATCGTGGATAGTTCCGGCGATACGGGTGATACGGACCTGTTCATCGTCGAGGTTCATCTCCCTGGCTATGGCCTCGGCGATCCTGGCCACGCGGATCTGGTGTCCTGCCGTATAGCGGTCTTTTATTTCAAGAATGGTGCCGAATGCCAGAACCGTGTCCTCAAAGGTTTTGTTCAGGACTTCGTAGCCGTGCTGGAGGTTAAGTTGCGCTGTGTACCGCGTAATAACTTTGCCCAGACGCTCGCAAACAGCCTCGATCAGGTTTTGTTCTTCGGGGAAGAAGGGTTCGGCGTCGCTCTCCGTCCTTTTTTCCGTGTAGCAGACTTCCAGCCGTCCTATTTCTCTATCCAGCGTAGTGACACTTCCGGCGATCATATAGGAGGTTTCCCTCCAGTTTGGTGTCTCATAAATCTTATTATCGATGGTGAGCCGTGCACAGGCGATGTCGGGATACTGGAATCCTGACGGCACAAGGCTGACTATATCTGTGTAAAGCTTTTCGAGGGAAACTATTTTATCTCCCATCAGGCGCGATACCGCGTAAAGGCAATTCAACTCTTTAACCCGCTCCCTTAAATCGGCGGTCCGCTTATTGACCTCCGCCTCCAGGATAGAGCTGTATTTTTCCAGATCTTTTTCCGTCCTGAATAGGTTTTCAAATGCCAGAAGATTGTCTTTGGCAGCCTGTTCCCTTAACTGGGCCTTTGAGAACTCGGCCCGGTATATTTTCACTATCAGAATTTTTCTGTCATCCAGGTTATGAGCACTGGCCTCAAACCAGCAAGTCTCGCCCGATGGAATGACCTCGCTCCAGATACCGGAGTTTATCCTTGTTGCCTTACCGTCATGCCAGAAAGGGATCGCATCAGCCAGGAAGTTACCCAGATAGTCAAGCTCATCAGAGTGTTTGAATTCATTGGTTGCGGCGGAATCAGGGAAGAAAAGAGACAGCCAATTCGACGCGGCAGAAAGCAATTTGAAGGAGCGATTTCCTACGTGTTCCAGGACGGCTAAATTCAGTGTATCAAGCAGTTTGTTATAAAAATCATCTTCCATTTAGGTATAAAAAGACGGATATTCATTTTTCAAGCATCTTCTGTGACAGCCTGACGAATGCTTCTTCAACATTATGGCCTGTTTTGGCGCTGGTCCTGAACACGTCCCACCCGTCCTGGCTCAGCTTATCTATGGCCGATTCTTGAATATCCCATTGACCTGTGAGGTCCATCTTATTCATGAGCAGGATAAACGGAACGTCACGAAAAGCCTGCACCACGGTTTTATGGATATTCATTGCCGTATCAAGAGTGCCTGTCCGGGTTTTGTCCGCTACCAGTATATAGCCGGACATGCCGCGCAGATAGGAGCCGTTGATCTGATGGAATCCGTTTTCTCCGGCGATATCCCAGATGACCAGCGTGAGGCTCTGGGCTTTCAGGTCGATGACCTTTTTCTCAATTTTAACGCCGATGGTGGTCATGTATTTATCAGAGAACATGTTTTCCACAAAGCGTCGGACGAGACTGGTCTTACCTACGGCGAAGGAGCCTAACATGCATATTTTTTTCTGGATCATGATGTCACAACTTTCTTATCAGGCTTTGAATACTGCTCGCATGGCTTATTGTATCGACAAGACAAATCCGATGATAATTATAGCTATGCAAAGAGCCGCCGCGATATAGATAAATAGTACCACATTCTCCTTCCCCGTCTTCTGCTTCTTCTCTCTGATCCTGGCCGGGGCAACTACCGCCTTATTGGCCCTGCTGTCGGTTTTCTGAGCCTGCGTGAGGCAGTACAGAAGGTCCGGCCTGCATGTTTCGAAGGGCGCGGCATCCCCCCTGAAACCATCCAGCGCCGAATTATATTCAAATTCGATGTTCTCTATAAGTTCCTTAAGAATGGTTCTCAATTCCGGGGGAGGATTGCCCCTGATCACCGATGCCAGAATGGTTCTGGGACCCTGCTCAATCCAGATTGTCAGCTCGCCCATATTTAGATTTTGCAGAGAGCTGTCCTCTTTGGCGGAAAAGGAGTCATTCACGAAATCCTGGATCGCCGTAAGCATGGCCGATACCATGTCGGCATCTTTCAGATCGATCGATTCGGCAGCCACATGTTGCAGCACCAGTCCGGTCTCCTTATGAATGAGGAAAAGCTGCTCCATGCGGTAGACCAGTGTATGCAGCATCACGATTTCAGCAAAGGATTTACCCGTTCTGAATGACTCTATCCTCCACTGGATACCGCGCCAGCTGAAAGTATGTTCCAGGGTGTCGCTCATGGATTGGACCATGGCTCTGAGCGATTCGGCGATCGATCTGCGGATGGCGGGACCGATGATGGGGAAGATGGTGTCCGCCAAAAACTTTGGATCACGTTTGACTGAGTCCCGGATGACCTCTTCTATAGTGGGCAGCAGCGCGGTGGCCAGTTTACGATCTCTGCCAGCTCTGAGAACTATGGCCTCGGCAATAACCCTGCTCAGCTCCTCCGCGCGGATTTCAGGATCATCTAGCCTCTCTTTCAGTTCACCTATCTCATTCTGCTCGGGAGCCAGTATCAATGTTCGCAGGGAATTTAGCTCGTCCGAGGTGTGCATGCTTTCTCTACCCCTGTTATCCGCTGCAACATCGGACATGGCTATTTACCCCCGGTGTCAGCTTTATGCTCTTTGCCTTCAATTCCCGCGGCGATATTGTGCAGGAATTTCGCCAGGGTAGCGCGGTCCATCTTTTGACGGTCGAGCTGCTCGGTGCTGCGGGCTGATTCCGACCTGGCCGTATCAACGTATTTGGTTAATGATGCTATCTCGGCATCCACCCGTTTATTGAACTCCGCAACGATTTTAGGCAGCTTCTCTTCAAGACTATCGAATTTTTGAATGTACTCATTTTTCTGCAGATTGAACTGGCGGGCCGTTTCTTTTTTCAACTC
>JBAZLT010000123.1:0-5563 GCA_041650115.1 Dehalococcoidia bacterium
GGCTCTCGATTTCGTGATCAGGGTATTCCTGATGTAAGCGAATATGTAATAACCGGGGCCCGGCATTCAGCGTGATATGCCGGGTCCCGGGAACTGCATGGATCTGAATCGAAAATACGGCCCGGCTGCTCCGGTCAGATTATATGCCGGGCATTGCATATTGAAAAATTTATTATCACAGGAGGGTTATCATGGCATCAGCGCTGAACGGTGTTAAGGTGGTGGAGCTGTCCACATGGTTCGCCGGTCCCACCTGCGGAATGTGGATGGGCGAACATGGCGCCGACGTTATCAGGGTGGAGCCGGTTGAAGGTGATCCATTAAGGGCCATGTTCTCATCCGGCGTGCTGCCGGCGGAGCTGGATATAGGGTTTAACTGGATGTGGGAGATGGCCAATCGCAGCAAGCGCTGCATCACTCTCGACCTCAAGCAGGACGAAAGCCGTAAGATTATGCATAAAATGGTGGAGCAGGCCGACGTTTTCCTGGCTAACCTGCGTCCATCAACGCTCAAACGCGCCAAAATGGATTACGACACGCTCAGCAAATTGAATCCCCGCCTGGTCTACTGCAATATCACCGGTTATGGCTCAAAAGGTCCGGGCGCAGACTGGCAGGCATTCGATGAAACGGCCTTCTGGACCCGTTCCGGCATCATGTCGACCATGGGGGAGCCGGGCACACCGGCTGTGCCTCTGCGGGGCGCTATGGGCGATAATACCACCGGCGTCTTTGCGCTGGGCGCCATTTCGCTCGCTCTTTATGCGCGCGAGAAGACCGGTAAGGGCCAGCTGGTCGAGCTTTCATTGTACGGCAACGGCATGTGGATCGCGGGCATAGATGTGCAGGGCGCGCTGGTATACAACATGGAGCTCGGCAGACAGTCACGGTTCACGGTGGGCAACCCGCTGTACAACACTTACGCAGCCAAGGATGATAAGTGGTTCATGTTCCAGATGCTGCAGACCGACCGCTTCTGGCCGGGCGTATGCAAAAGCGTGGGCCGGCAGGACTGGTTAACCAAGTATCCCACCCACGCCGACAGGTGCAAGGCCAGCGCCGAATTGATCAAGCTGCTTGATGCCGAGTTCGCCAAGCATCCGCGCGATTATTTCGCCCCCAAATTCGATGAGAACGGTTTGATCTGGGCGCCGGCGCAGACACCCACGGAGGTGATTAAGGATCCGGTGGCACTGGAAAACGGCTATGTCATAGAGTATGAACATTTCAACTACGGCAAGGTGAAGGGCATACGCTGCCCCATCCAGCTCAAGGGCACACCGGAACGCACTCCCTTCGGCGCGCCCGAGTTCGGCCAGCATACCGAAGAGGTGCTGCTGGAGCTCGGATACAGCTGGGAGGACATCGGCAACTTCAAGGAAAAAAAGGTCATACTTTAATACACTCATAAAAACATTGGCCGGGCCTTTCATGAGGGCCAGGGAGGTACATATGTCTATTCTCTTATATGAGAAGAAAGACCATATCGCTTATATTACGCTCAACCGTCCTGAGAAGCTGAATACCATGAGCGTGGAGCTCAGCCGCCATTTGATTAAAGCGCTGCACGATTTCGATGCCGATGATGACCTCTATGTCGCTATAGTCACGGGGGCCGGCCAGAGATCGTTCTGCGCGGGGGCCGACCTGACCGATACCGAGCATATCGATGCGGGCGCAAACTGGGAGGCCGACTACGACTGGCAATTGGCCAATATAAAGAAGCCTCTCATTGCCGCCGTTAACGGCTATTGCCTGGGCGCGGGATTCACGCTGGCGTTGTGCTGCGATATAAGAATAGTCTCTGAGACTGCCTCGCTGGGCACGCCTGACCAGAAGCTGAACACGGTTGACGCTTTCGCCTCGATCATGCTTTCTCGCATGATACCGGCCTCTACAGCCATGGAAGTATTAATGACGGGCGACAGGTTGAGCGCGCAGGAAGCCTACCGGGTCGGACTGGTCAGCCGGCTGGTCCCGCCTGACGAGCTGATACCTGCTGCCACGGCCCTGGCTATTAAGATTTGCGGCAACGGGCCGGCTGCGCTGTGGGCCTGCAAGGATATCAACAGAAGGGCCCGCTATCTATCGCTGGAAGATAGCCTGGCCCTGTTTAAAGCCGTCACTGCGCCAATACTGAAGATGGATGATACCAGGGAGGGCATCACCGCCTTTTTTGAGAAAAGGCCGCCGGTCTGGAAACTCAAATGATGAACAAGGAGAGGAAATAATGGCATACGAGACAGTGATCTATGAAAAGTCCGATGGCATAGCGGTCATCAAGCTCAACCGCCCCAAAGTGCTGAACGCCATCAACGTGCAGCTGACCAGGGATTTCCACCAGGCACTGGCCGAGGCGGCGCTCGACACCGAGGTAAAAGGTGTCATTATCAAAGGTGAAGGCCGGGCGTTCTGTGCCGGCGACGATCTTTCGGAGAGCCCGCTGGGCATGCAGGTGGAGGACATCTTGAGATATGTGGAAATCCTGCAGGACACGACCCGTTTGATGCTTAATATGGAAAAGCCGGTCATCGCCGCCGTGCACGGTTATGCCCTGGGGGCCGGTTGCGAATGGGCCATGAGCGCCGACATTCGCGTTGCAGCCGAGGGCACTAAATTCGGCTTCCCGGAAACCAACGTCGGAGCCGGTATAACCAACGGCGGCACCAAGCTGCTGCCCCTGCTGATCGGAATCGGCAGGGCCAAGTGGATGGCCTTCACCAACGAGCGCATCGACGCCAAAACGGCCGAGCAGTGGGGACTGGTCAATTTTGTGGTGCCGCCGGACAAGCTCGATGAAACTGCTGTAAATATGCTCAGGAAGATAATCGCCAATTCATCGCTCTCCACCAAGCTTACCAAGAAGCAGATGAACTACGGTGTCTACCAGGATTACGAGCAGCAGTTTGAACTGGAAGCCCACGATGTGGTGCTGTGCATAACGGGAATTGAAGCCGCCATGCGGGCCAAGGCGGCGCTCGACAAGACCAAGCAAAAATGATTATTGGAGGGGCTATGATAATAGATTTTCGCGTTACTGTACCTATACGTGAATGGGTTGACGACGTCGAGATGGCTAAAAACCTGTTTCTCAACAGCTTTATGCGGGGATATGCTGAGTCTGCATACGAAGTCTCGGCCATGTACGATGTGACCGCCGACAGCATGGTCAAGGCCATGGACGCCGCAGGTGTCACGCACGGTGTGCTGCAGGCCGAGTGGGCGCTGGGAGACTACAGACAGCTCAACGACGCCACATATAAAATAGCTCAAAAGTATCCCAAGAAATTCCCGCGCTATTACCTGACGGTGAACGCGCTGGAAGATGATGATATGGTTAAAGTGGTCGAGCGCGAGGTAAAGGAGCGCGGCTTCAGCGGCGTCAATTTCCAGACCTGGGCTCAGCGCATGTATCCCAACGATAAACGGCTGTACCCTGTTTATGCCAAGTGCCAGGAGCTCGGCATACCTGTGACAATCCACTCTTCCATTAACTTCACCATCGACCGCAGCATCGACTTCAGCCGTCCGATATATATCGATCACATAGCATGCGATTTTCCTGATTTGAAGATCGTTGCCAATCACGGCGGCTGGCCCTGGGTGAACGAGCTGGTGGCCGTGGCCTGGAAACACAAGAATGTCTATATAGAAATCGGAGCGGTGGCCCCCAAGTACATCGGCACTCCCGGCACCGGCTGGGAGCCTCTGATGGTCTACGGCAACAGCCTGCTGCAGGACCGTGTGCTCTTCGCCACGGACGATATGGTGCCCTGGCAGCGCTGTGTGGATGAACTCAAAGCCCTTCCTCTTAAAGACAAGGTCAAGGAGAAATGGCTGGGGCTTAACGCGGCCCGGTTACTGGGGCTGTAAAAGAAAAAGACGGATGGAGGTTGCAGAAGATGAAAAAGCAGCATAAGAAGGCCATACTCTGGAGCGTTCTGGGCATCCTGGCGGTCATAATCATCGTACTGGCCGCCTGCATAATCGACCTGACCGCTTTCCCCGGCAACATGCGGGAAACTGAATACTCGAAGCAGGTCGTAACGGAGGGCGTGAAATCAACCTTCCATCAGGGAGTCATCTACCGCTATCCCGGCATCGTGCCCATGCTGGAGGTCCAGGGCGATTACTATGAGATGGGACTGCAGTACGGAGCCCTGCTGCGGCCTGAGATCAAAAGCGGCATGGCCGCCATGGAGAAGATATTAAAGTGGAATGCCGATGAGATGGGTGTTCCCTACCCGGCGCTGGTGGGCATCATCAAATACCAGGCCCGTCAGATGGCCGGCGCATTGCCCCAGAGATATCAGGACGAGATGAGAGGCGTTGCCGACGGCTCCGGTCTGCCCTACGACACGGTAATCTCCTGCTGCCTCTTTTACGATGTCGGCATGGGCATGGATTGCACGGGTGTCTTGATGCGGGGAAAAGACGGCGCCGTCATCCAGGGGCGCAATAACGATACGTCGGGCTTCGGTGGCGAGGAGCTGGCCAAAATGACCGTTGTGGTGCGCTACAGGGCCCCCGGCAAGCATGTTGTCACGCATATGGACCAGCCTTTCTACATGGGCGTGGAAACAGGCTATAACGATCAGGGTCTGAGTTTTGGAGAAGAGACGCTGCGTATAAAAAAGCCCAACCCCAACGGGTACAGCCTGCCCTATCTGATACGCATGATTATGGAGGACTGCTCATCCCTGGACGATATTTATCCGTATTTCGATAAGTACCCGACCATTGCGGCCTACGGCTGCGTGTGGAGCGACCTGGATGCAGGGCGGGGTGCCGTGGTGGAGCTCACCCCCACCGCCTGGGCTAAAAATGAGCTGGCAGGCCCCATTTTGTGGAATTTTAACCGCATCTATGACCCCAAGTTGGCCGACCAGCAGAGACCCTCGCGCAGTATAAATAATATTAACATCGACCGCGAAGCTGTGGCCTCGGTATTCCCGGCCAGAGATATCTACACGGTGGAAGATGTGGTCGTTTTCGTTCGTGCGCAGACAGGGCCGGACGGCACTGATTACTCCTGGTGCGGCACCAAGCTGCCGGTGTGCAACTGGATGGCCTCGCAGATGATGATTTTTACAACCGGGACCGATGGATTTTATATGGCAGTCGGACCCTACTATGCTGCGCGCCAGGATATCTATCATTTTTACGATGATTTCTCCCGCAAGCCCGAGCTTTTCATACCGGCCGTGCCGATTAAACCGGCGGTAGAGAAAGCGGCGCAGATTGAAAACCGGCTGATCAGCAAAGAAGCTAAGCTCCAGGCCTTCATCGACCTGGCCGCTGAATTTAATGGCGATGCTAATGCTCAATTCATGGTCGCCTATAAGGCCTTCAGGCTTTCCCGTATGGATATTTTCCCCTCCTATGCCCGTAAGGCTTACGCCATGGACCCGGGCAATTCTGAATACCAGATGTATGCGGGTATGGCATATTACTGCGGCAAGGATATGGAGAAAGCGGTGGACCTGCTGGATGCAGTGTCAGCCCGCTATCCCGAGCAGGACCTGATCAGGCTCACGGCGCTGGAGAGGGCCAGCGTATCAGC
>JBAZLT010000124.1:0-5512 GCA_041650115.1 Dehalococcoidia bacterium
CCCTTCAGCCAGCCATGGATCATAGACTCGTTGACCACCTCGCAAATAAGCTCGCAGCCCGGGTAAGAGGCCTGCAGTTTTAAAACCAGCTCCCTCACAGCCTTTTTTTCCAGGTACATAAACAGCCCCTCTGCCAGGAACAGAACGGGGCCGCCGGTCTTATTTTCCAGCAGCCACAGCCAGTTGTAGTCCAGAACCGACGAGGCGATCATATGATAACGTTCAGTCTCCCTGCACAGCTTCCTCTTTATCTCGATGACATCAGGTAAATCGAGGTCAAAAAAGCTCAGCTTCCCATCGTCGATTCTCCAGAAGCGTGTATCCAGGCCGCAGCCCAGGTTGACCACGGTTCCGCCGGGATTATCCAGCAGGAATGCGCGGGCGTAGTCATCGAATCGCCTGGCCCGCAGGGAGATAAATACCCTCAGTTTTTTGTCCAGCTTCCCCCGTGCCAGGTCTCTGTACAGCCTGTTATCGGAGCTGGCCAGCCGGCTGTTAATGGCATCGGCTATCCTGACGGCCTGGGGATCGTTTATGACGGGGTCCCGCGATCGGCTCTCCATAGCGCGGCAGTAAAGTGTGACCAGCATGGTTGATGAGATGTCGCTGATCGTTACGTCGAACAAATCCGGTTTTTCCACCTTTGCTCTCCCCAATAACACGTCATTGACGTGGCAACAAAGAAGGGAGAGCGTCACGCTCTCCCTTCTTAAATGTTAATCGGTCTTTATATCAGGCTCGGCAGGCCCTTGGCGGCGTCTTCCATGTCTCGCAGGCGGCCCGTTGTTTCCTTCAGGCGGTCCTTCTGCGTCATGGCGAAGGCCGAGGCCCTGTCGTAGTAGTCGCGTATCTTTTGTACGAATGCCAGCTGAGAGAAGAGGATGGTTATGTCCACCGATCCGCGTTCCCTGGGGAAGTCGCCGGCGCGTATGACCGCGTTCTCGGCCAGCTCGCGCAGGTAGTCGCCCAGGCCCTTGGCGATGTCCATGCTCATCTCCTTGGTGGGGGCGGCCAGCAGGTAAAGCGCGCGGCCGGCATCCTCAGGATTGAGCGCGATGGAGAGCTCACTCACGGCTGCGTCCATGGCCTGCATGGCGCGCAGCGTCTCGCCGCTCTTCTCGCGGAAGCTGGTCTTGGCCAGCTCCCACGGCATGCGGAATCCGCGGGGGATATCGGTGCGGCCGCAACCGATGGCCGTCCAGCCGTCGATGGACTGCATGATATCGCCGGCGTCCATGGTCTTGGCGCCCACGTGCCGGACATTGGTGACCTCTCCCGCGCACATCAGGTCGTAGAAAGGCTCCACGATCTGGCGGTTGATGCGGGCCAGGTTCATGGCCAGGCTGGCGTCCTTGCGGACATAGCGCTGGTTGTCTGCCAGGAACACGCCGTCCGCCACCGAGTGAATGGACTTGAGGCAGGTGGCGGTATTGTATACGCTGCGAAGCTCGGCTACCTCCTCATGTTCGAAGGGCAGCACGCACAGGGAGTAGACCGGCTTACCGATATAGCGCTCCTTGAGCATCTGGGCGATGATCGAGATCGCGCCCGAGCCGGTGCCGCCGGCCGTTCCGGCGATCAGCAGGAAAGCATGGGTCTGGTAGAAGAGGGGGGATGTGCGCACGGCGTCGATGACCTTGTCTCCGTCCTCGCGGGCCAGCTCGGCGCCCATCTCGTTGACCTTGCCCACCCCGTGGCCCCAGGTCTTACGGCCGCCGATCAGGATGCGGTGCATATAGTCCGAGCCGATATGAGATAAACCGGTCAGGTCTGTCTGGTCGGTGTTGACGGCAAAGGTCCCGGTAACAATGGTTGTACCGCGTTCACCACGAGCCCTCTGGCCCAGGCGGGCAAACTCATCGGCTACACGGGAGCCGCATTGCCCCAACCCGATAACCATTAACTTCATTGTGTAATACCTCGCTTAACTATTTCGTTATATTTTAAGCTAGATGCGTTAATACTGTTAGATTGAACTCATATTAAAGCCGCATGGTCATTTTGTCAAATTGCTGACTTACGATGACGACCAGCCGCCTTTTTTGCTGATGGCCCTGATGCGCCATATGATCAGCCCCACCACGACCAGCCCGGCAATGACCCCTATGATGGGCCAGAAATCGAAGCCGGTGAAGGAGATGAACTGCGACTGGCTCCAGTCGCCGGCATTCCCCGCCAGGTCCACCGCCTTCACGCGCCAGAAGTAATCGCCCGCCTGTGGCTTCTCGCCGGACTGCATGATATATTCAGGCTGTGCCAGCCCTTCCTTGCGCACCACCGAGCCTGAGAAATCGGAGTTTCTGCTCATCTCGAAGGAATAGGTGACGCCGCTGGGGTCCTCTACTACGGACCATTTGAATTCTATGGGTTTATTCTCGAAGAGCCCGATCCTGGTGCCGGCGGCTGGCGAGACCGGGGATGGCGCTGCCGGCGCGATAGACTCGATGGTGAATGTCGTGGACGCCACGGCCTGCGTGCTGTCGCTGACCGTTATCAGGTGGCTGCCTGCACTGCTGGAGGGAGGCTTGAAGCTCGCGCTGAAGCTGCCCTTGCCGTCGGTTGTGGCTGAGCTTTCCACCTGCCTGGAATCATATGTGATGGTCAGTGCCTGGCTGGCGCCGAAGCCGCTGCCCGTGAGCAGCGTGTTTTCGCCCACCGAGCCGCTGACCGGGTTTATCGCGACCTCGGGCGTTATGACAACGATATACTGCGAGACATCATCCGCCCTGGTGGCGTCTCCGAAGGAGCCCACCACATGCTCGCCCCTGGTGGCGGCGGGCACGGTGAACTGAGTGGACCATGAGCCGTGCGCATCGGCGGTGATGCCGCCGACGGCCTGCGCGTCATCGAATGTGACCTTGATATTGGTCTCGTTTTCCTGGAAACCGACGCCGTTTACATAGAGCGTATCCCCGGTGTTGATAATGTCGCCCAGCCTGCCGCTGGCCTGCTCGACCTTAATGCCGGGCGATACCGTAAAGACGGCATCGAGGACGTCATCCAGGGAGGTGGTTGCGCCTTTGGCGTCCACCTTGTGTGTGCCCCTGGAGGATGCGGGTATGGAGAAGGAGGACTGCCACGATCCGTTGAGATCGGCGGAGATATTGGTCTTGACCACGAGGTCGTCGTAGATAACGGCGATATTGGTCTCACCGCTGCCGAAGCCGGCGCCCGAAACGGTGACCACTCGCCCCACCCAGCCCGAGTTGGGGTTGATGCTGAAGGATGGCGTTACCGAGAATATCTGGTCCTTGATCTCGGTAGAGGGTGTGGAAGCCCCGCTGGCCGACACGGTGTGGTTGCCTTTGCTGCTGGCGGGGATTTTGAGCGTATACAGCCAGCTTCCACCGGAGTTGGCCTCGATGCCCGAGGCGGCTTCGTTATTGTTATAGATGATTTTAATGCCCGTCTCGTGCGGATTGAAGCCGTTGCCCTGGACGGCCACCTCGGTCCCTACCATGCCCTTTTTAGCGCCCAGTGAGACGCTGCCCAGGACGGTGAATTCTTTCTGGAAGGACTTGCTGCCCACCTTGAGAGTGACCATCTGCTTGCCGCGCGGGGACTGCGGTACCTTGAAAGTCAGGGGCTGGCAGCCCATTTTGGAGATGGTGCCCTGCTGGATGAGCTGGTTGGAATCGCCCCAGTAAAGGAAGTACTCCCCCTCTCCATACTGGCAGAAGGCGGGGATTTTAACCTCCGAGCCCACCGTTCCCGAAACCGGCTCCAGCGTAAGCGATTCGGCATGCGCCGCGGCTGGCAGAATCAGGGCGGTTATGAAGGAAAGTGCAAGTAAAGCCGCCAGGACCTTTACTTTCATCTCATAGTCCTCCTAATAGCCATTGAATGTATCATAACATAAATAGGATTATTAACGTAGGGGGTCATTGCGAGCCCGCAGGGCGCGGCAATCTTGTATAGCGCAGTCACTCACAGGATTGCTTCGTCACTCCGTTCCTCGCAATGACATTTTTGTGATTTGGGCAATGACATTTTGGGGGCCCGGGTGGTGACCCGTGAATGAGATGGCTAAACGTCCTTGCTGGTCAGCTTATCCAGGAACTCCTGGTTGGTCTGCGATTTGGCAAGCCGTTCAATGACCCTTTCCGAAGCATCGGTAGGATTGTTTGAATCCTCGGCCAGCATGCTGACCATACGGCGAAACAGCCATACCTTGGTCAGTGTGGCCTCGCCCAGCAGCAGCTCCTCGCGGCGCGTGCTGCTGCGCATGATATCGATCGCAGGGAACACACGTTTTTCCGCCAGCCTTCGGTCCAGGTGCAGCTCCATGTTGCCTGTGCCCTTGAATTCCTCGTAGATGAGGTCGTCCATGCGGCTGCCGGTATCCAGCAGGCAGGTGGCCAGTATTGTGAGGCTGCCGCCCTCCTCGATGTTGCGGGCGGCGCCGAAGAATCGCTTGGGTGGATAGAGGGCTACGGAGTCGATGCCGCCGGAGAGCGTGCGGCCGCTGGGAGGCATGGCCAGGTTGTAGGAGCGCGTCAGGCGGGTGATGCCGTCCAGCAGTATGACCACGTCCTTGCCTATCTCGGCCAGGCGCTTGGCCCTCTCCAGCGCAAGCTCCGCCACGCGTGTGTGGTTCTCGACCGGCTCGTCGAATGTGGCCGAAACCACCTCGCCCTTGACCGAGCGCTTCATATCTGTAACTTCCTCAGGGCGCTCGCCGATCAGGCAGACCATCAGGTGCACCTCGGGGTAGTTGGTGGAGATGGCGTTGGCTATATTTTTCAGCAGCAGTGTTTTTCCCGCCTTGGGGGGCGATACGATCAGCCCGCGCTGGCCGCGCCCGATGGGCGCCACCAGATTTATTAATCTGGCGGACAGGTTCTTGGGGTTGCCCTCAAGGTCGAACATATCGTCCGGGAAGGTGGGTGTGAGCTGGCCGAAGTGGGGGCGCCCCTTGGATTGGTCGGAGTCGAGTCCGTTGACCGTCTCCACGCGCAGCAGGCTGCAGTATTTCTCGCCTTCCTTGGGTGGGCGGGCCTGGCCGATGACCGTGTCGCCGTTGCGCAGGCCGAAGCGCCGGATCTGCGAATTGGAGATATAGACGTCGTTGGGGCCGGGCAGCAGGCTCTCCTGCCGCAGGAAGCCGTAGCCCTCGTCCATGATCTCCAGGACGCCGCCCAGGCTCATGTAGAAGCCTGCCTGGGGCTCGGGCGGTGTGGCCAGGGCCGTCAGCCGGGCGATCAGCTCCTCGCGCGTCAGCACATCGAAGTTCTCGATATTCTGCGCCTTGGCCAGTGCCATCAGCTCCTCAAGAGGCTTGTTTTCAAGGTCGGTTAAATTCATCATGATGATACCTCGGGTAATGTATTTTTTCCTTTATTATCGGGCGCGTTCAAAAACCCGCCCCTTTCCCCTCTCAATCTTATTTATATATTCTTCGTATCTCCCATCACCTTCTTCCAGTCTTCCGCGAAGCGGGTGATGCCGCTGTCGGTCAGCGGGTGCCTGGCCATCTGGAGCAGTATGGCGTAGGGCACGGTGGCGATATGCG
>JBAZLT010000125.1:0-5504 GCA_041650115.1 Dehalococcoidia bacterium
GGGCATCCGAATCATGATTTACCCTGAAAGCAGTGACCTTTAAACCATCTTGTTCAATGATTACAGCCGATGTATCAGGTACAGCCGGAAGATCAAATACCCTGCCCCTGCCACCCGCACCCGATGGAGGAACAGTTTCTGCCCCATGGTGCAAAATCCGATAATCAGCATCCAATCTATATGCCTGATTAAATCCTTCCACCATTTTTTCGACGCCGGCCGGGCCGATCACATCCAGCGGCTCCCTGTTGGAACCCATGGCCCAGCGCTGCAGCATGAACTCACCCAGATCAGCTATGTGATCCGAGTGAAAATGCGTGAGTAAAACCGCTTCGATCTTGCCTGTTTGCAGTCCCATCAGTGCGGCATTCCTGGCTGATCCTGCCCCGGCATCCACGATATAAAGGTGAGATCCGGCTATTACTGCAACGCAGGACTCGACCCGGTTGACATCGGGCAAAGGACCGCCGCTGCCGCAGAGGCCCGCGTACAGACCGTCCTCGAGCCTGGCAGACTGTCTGGAAAAGGTATCCTGAACAGCTTTTGTGGCGAGAGCAGTCAGAAGCGGCTGCCGAAACACCAGCACAGCGGCTGCCAGCAGGGCAACTATAGCAACTACTATTATTACGATTTTGTAAGCGCGGGCCACAGCTTATTTCTTCCTCTTCTTCCTGGGTGCTACTACCGACAACAGATAGCCAGGGTTTCCGATGAACAGAGGCTTTGCCTCCTTGCCCTTCAGGCCAGCCTTTGCGCAGGCCTTCTTATTCCTGGCCTGATAGATGCTGTTCTTCAGCTCACCCACCGCTTCGAATCCGAAGTAGTCCCGCAGCCAAACCGATCCCGAAGCATTGGCATCCTTCATCATCTGCGAGCGATCGACCTTAACCGGATACTGCTCCTTGACCTTGAAGTATTCGTCCAGCGTTTTCACGGATACCATCTTTCCTTCAGGACCTGGAACAACGTACCCGCTTTGCGTCAGCATATCGAAGCGCTTCCTGGTCTCCGCGAAGTCCGCACCGCAGACCAGTGCACACTGTCCGCAGGTCAGCACATATGGGTCCTTGAGCCCGTATATACCGATCCTCTCTTCGGCTTTTATCAGCAGATCGCAGATGTCCTTTTCCGCGGCCGGCAGGTTCTCGTAATCGGGCAATGTGTCCTCAACCGTCTCCCTCGGCCAGAGTTTAGCGCCGATGCGGCGGATGACCTCGAAGCGCGGCGTGCTGTCGCCGCTCATAGCTCCCTGCCTCATCAGCACACCACGCACATATTCTGCCTTCAGCGGATCGGGCGGGCTTTGCAGCCACTCCTTAACAACGTGGCGGCCCCAGTTGGACCATTTTTTATCCTGAGATACGGCATGAAGCCCGAAGCACGACATGTTGCAGAAATCCACATTGTTACGTTTACCCCGTGCATGCAGCTCACCATTAAGCAACAGGTATTCCTCTTCATTGTCCTCGAACATTCTTAAAGTGCAGGACTTATCGCATAGCTTGCAGGTGCGGCAGCGGGTATCCATGGCATGACGCGGCGGCAAGGCCGGGTCGGATTTAAGCAATGCGGTGGTCACCACCGAACCCAGGTAGACCGCGGCGCCGAACTCCCTGGTAACCACGTTTCCCGAAAGCCCGAATGTACCCAGCCCGGAGACCACGGCGCCGAAGCGGTGGGAGAAGCTGGGACGAGTGCAAAAAGGGTCCAGCGCGCGCCGGTAGGTGTTATTAGCCGGCACCGCCCTGGCTTTGTACCCGAGGCTCACAATATAATCGGCAACCTCTTTAGCGATCCTGTGTATCCTCTGGTTCATACGCATCTGGTCGATATTATGCGGTCCGGATGATTGCTTACTCAGGAAATCGTAGATTGCAGGTACATTCATAGGGATGACCAGGGACACAACCGATTTTGCGCCCCGCAGAGTGTATCCGGGATCGAGAGAAGGAGGGCCGTCAAGCCTTTCAGGACCCGCCAGGCCCACCAGCCCGGCGCCGGCTTTAAGTGCGTATCCCTTGATGTTTTCTTCCAATGTGCTCATTTGAATACCTCCTTAATATAACCGGTTGTGCGGCGATAACCATCAGGATTGAAACCGTCCCATAAACAAGATTAAAGAGGGAAGGTTTCCTTCCACCGTAATCTTGCCCTGGGAAAGAGCAGCCGGTATATCCAGCATTTTAAGCGCAATCAGTTTATATGTAAGGGAGTCCGTTGTCAGTGTGGCTAACGGGGCGGGAGTTCCCGGTAAAGGCTGACCCTCTGTTATCTCTGCAACATTATTTCTGATTGTGATCGTAAACTGTCTTTTTATATCGGGAAACTGGAATAAAACCGCTTCATGGATGCCTGCAGTCTTCCCTGTATCCAGCTTGGGCGGCATATTTGAGAAAATAAAGTCCACTGGCATTGAAGCCACCGTTTCCAGGGGCAGCCTCGCGCTATTTTGAACCGGCTGACCCTGCGTGAGCTCCATGGCCGATTCAAGCAGATAAGCGCGGCCGTTGGTGTTGGCGGTACCGGCAGCGATCCCCCTGTAGCTCTCCGACAGCATTTCCTTTGCAGCCTCTTCAAGCGCACCCGTGCATAGACCGCTGTCATTCAGTTTGGAAAGAAGATGGACCGCCCACCTGAGGTCTCCCTGATGCAAAGCCTCACGCGCCTCGTCGATAACCTTATCCGCCCCTCCCATCATCTCGATCTCACGCCTGGCAGCTTCAACATGATTCATGGGATACAGCCTGTCCGGCCGACCGTCAAACCAGCCAAGGTTGTTGGTATAGATGGCGCGGGCCGACCAGTCCACCTGGCCATAGCCTTCCCATAAATAAGGCAATTGAGCCAACGCCTGCGGCAGCTTAACGTTCTCAGATATCGTATCGATATCTTCGCCGCGATTAGCACGACGGATTACATCATCTCTAACATACTGAATGGCATCCCTGTAATTGGTCAATACTTCTGCAATCATATCCTTTCCATGCAGTATTGAGGTGTGGCTGGGTACAAGGTGTTCCGGCTCAAGCCGGCGAATATCGTCGATGGCCTGGATCCATTCATCAACCGGCCTGGGGCTGGTGCCGCGTATCGTGTACAGATTGGGAAAGGCCCAGTAGAAGTCGTCGGCAGCAAGCAGCGTTTTATCTTCAGGGATCCATACGATAAGCTGATCATGTGTCTCACCGGGCGCAGAAATCATCTCGATGCTGAGACCGCCCATCTCTAATGTTTTTTTACCTGCAAAAGTATCGGTGGGCATGAGCGGTCCGAGCTCATCCATATCTTTCAGTGTAAAAGTCCTCATAATAGGCCCGATTGCCGAGCAGGGGACCTCGTCGCGGGAGAGATGATAGGCCATCTGTCTCATGCCGCGGGTCGCCTCCGATTTGCCGAACAAGCCGAACTGTTTAAACCAGTGGGAGGTAAATGAGTTTGTTGCCCAAATGCGGGTCCCTCTTTCAGCCCAGACCGTGGTACCCATGGTGTGATCAACATGGCTGTGAGTGTAAATAATCGCACTAACCGGTCCGGACGGGGCAGCCCGTGTCAGCGCCTCCTTAACAGCCCGGGCCGCCACCGGATTGAGTGAAGTATCGACTATGATATTGCCTTCCTCAGTATGTATGAGCACTGTGTTGGCCAGATCAAAGCCTTGGGATGCCCAGACATGCTCGGACACCCTCTCGATCCTGGGTTCCCCAATCTGCTCCGCACATTGCCTGTTGATCGTCTGTAGTGCAGGAGTAACATCAAGCGATTTCGTAGTAACCGCCTGATTTTGCGTACAGGCGAAATTTATACACATCAGTACCAGCGCCGATATGATAAGTAACAGATTTTGTAGATATTTAGCTGCTTTTCTCATGACAGACACTCCCACCGATGCAAATCGCATTCGCAGATTTCACTTTGACTGCAGTTTTACTGCCGGCCGGGATTTCTCCGCATCAGGCACGGCGCGTCCCGCTGATTGCATCGATCTTATCCTTCATATATTTAAAACCGGGCGTAATATTTTCGGTCAGGCTTTGCGGCAGCAGGGTCCTGGCCGGCTGGCCCATGTTGAGCGCTCCGCCTGTTTTAAACAGATTGAGCTCCACATCAAGAACCAGTCTGGAGGGGATCCCGATCGCTATCTCGTAATCATAAGTCCCCGAAAACGACCGGTCACCCATTCCCGGTATGACCACCTGCGGGACACCTGTAATAAAGGGTATCAGGCCTCCCTTGAGACACGGCTCGGCGAAACCTTCAAAGGAAGAGGTGGGGAAATTCTCGCCCTCATAGGTGAGCGCGTGAATAATATGCATTATATTTTCGCCGTTTCCGTAGATCAGCACGCTATGCGGACTGACAGGCGCCAGGTGCAGAGGGAAGCAGACAAACCCCTTGTATTTCGATAACCTGAGAGATTTGCCCTGCCTATCATTTTCTGGCCGTGCTCTATCCTTTTTTTCTCGGCTTCGGCATTTTTATGCCAGCCCTGTATTATCTGGCTCTCCACCAGCACCTCGAAGGGAATATCGACCCACCTGTGCATGGCAGTGGCAGGCGTGCAGAAATTGTCATCCGCAGTCATGGCCATGGTGAAGCCGAAACGCCGAGCGTAGGTGAACGCCTGGCACAGGCTGGCTTTCTGCTTCAGTACAGAAGGCCGCATGCTTCCCTCGGGTATCTCCTGTTCGTCTTTAATGTACCTGATGCCCACCGGATGGGATGCCAGGTGCAGCCGGTCGTAAATTCGCCTCCCGGCTTTACGGTAACTTTCCAGCTTGCTCATAATCTCCCTCCTTTATTGCTGTTTATCACGGGGCGGGAGGATGGACTGAATTACTCCAGGGTAAATGTGTTTAGGATTTCCATGTACTTATCCTCGTTATACATGGCAAAGATGGAGGTGAGTGTTACGGTGATCTGGGAACTGCCCTTTACCACGCCCAGCGACAGTCCGCGCATGTCGAATTTGGCATCGTTATGGTACCAGGCGGTCATGCTTATCCTGCCGGCGGTCTTACCGTCTTTAAGGGTAATCTCTTTCAACGGTGTGATCTTGATATCCGAGCCGCTGCCTGCCCTGATCAATTCGATAGCCTGCTCCTGCGCCCTGTCTTTGTCGAATATATTGATGGTCAAAACCGGTATCCTGCCTCCCGCCAACGGCCCGACTGCATTGAAAACCATGGTGTCCTTTTCTTTGGATTTGTCCTCTTTATAATTGTCCGGGTATTTCAGAGAGAAACCGTATTGATCGTTCCTGTAGGTCACCGGGTTGAAAGACAGCTCTTCATTTCCACCGGTGGGCTGCTGCGCACAGGCCGCTGCCGGCAGGGCACAGACAAATAAAACTACTAATAATGCCTGCTGTAAACGTCTTGTCGGCATACATCGACCTCCATTCATGAATTCACTCCGCATCGAGACCTACTGCTCTTTAATACCGAACTGCTTTTCATTTTCCTCCAGGTCAGCCTGAGAGGAGGCCTTGAGGGCAGCCCTCAGCG
>JBAZLT010000126.1:0-5495 GCA_041650115.1 Dehalococcoidia bacterium
GCCGGCCTTACCGGGCTTAAGGCGAAGCCTCTCACCGGCATATTTAACACCCTTACCCTTGTAAGAGTCAGGAACGCGTATACGTCTGATTTCGGCAGCCGTTTCGCCAACTAGCTCTCTGTCGACACCGACTACACGGATCTTGTTGGTCCCCTCCACCAGGATATCTATACCCTTGGGCGGGTCGAATTCCACCGGGTGGCTGTAACCTATTTGCAGCTTCAACTTGTTGCCCTCTTTCTGGGCCCTGTAGCCGACGCCGCTCAATTCGAGGTTCTTCTCAAAACCCTTGGTAACGCCGTTTACCATGTTGGCCAGCAAGGATCTGGTGAGGCCATGCAGCGAACGGTGCTGCCTGTTGTCGGTCGGGCGCGTTACCACCAGGTTGCCGCTTTCCTGCTTGATCGTGATATCGGGGTGGAATTCACGCGTCAGCTTGCCTTTGCTGCCTTCCACGGTAACCGCTGTGCCTTCGATCTTTACCTTGACGCCGGCAGGCACAGGCACGGGCATCCGTCCTATACGTGACACGGGTTCACCTCACTGAATTCAATTACCATACGTAACATAACACTTCGCCGCCTATATTTTTCTTCCAGGCCTCCTGTCCGGTCATCAACCCTTTTGAGGTGGAGACGATGGCGATGCCGAGGCCGCCGTACACCCTGGGTATCTCTTTTTTACCGGAATATACCCTGAGTCCCGGCTTGCTGACACGTTCAAGGCCTATGAAAGCAGGCTGCTTATCAATATATTTAAGTGTGATTTTGATCATGCGCTGCGGTTCGCCTTTCACGACGGAAAAATCGGAAATAAAGCCCTCATCCTTGAGAATTTTGGCAACCGCGATCTTCATCTTGGATGCAGGGATGTTAACGCTGTCATGGCGTGCCATGGCAGCATTGCGTACCCGGGTCAGCAAATCAGCAATAGGATCAGTAACCATTGATAAACAACTCCGCTATCTTATTACCAGCTCGATTTCCGTACTCCCGGCAGCTCGCCGTTGAGGGCCAGCGCGCGGAAGCAAATTCGGCATATCCCAAATTTGCGAATGTATGCCCGCGGCCTTCCACACAGCCTGCAGCGGTTATGCTGCTGCACCTTATATTTGGGTGGCCGGTTCGCCTTATTTACCTTGCATAACTTCGCCATAATTAAATCCTACTAATTTTTCTTAAACGGCATGCCGATGGCCTCGAGCAGGCGCCTGCCGTCCTCATCCGTTTTAGCCGATGTCACGATGGTGATCTCAATGCCCCTGGTCTTGTCCACCTTGTCATACTCAATCTCGGGAAAAACGATCTGTTCTTTCATACCCAGGGTGTAATTGCCCTGCCCATCGAAAGCGTCCCTCGAGACACCCTGGAAATCGCGTATACGGGGCAGGACAACGCTGACAAGCTTGTCCAGAAATTCATACATCCTTTTATCGCGCAGCGTGACCATCATGCCGATGGGAGTGCCCGCGCGCAGCTTGAAGGCAGCTATAGATTTCTTTGCCTTGGTGATTACCGCATGCTGGCCGGCGATGGTGGTGAGATCTTTTTCCGCGGCTTCCATAGCCTTGGGATTGGTCAATGATTCACCCATACCCAGGTTAAGAACGATCTTATTAACCCTGGGCACTTCCATCACATTGCGATAGCCGAATTTCTTTATCAGCTGCGGTACGATCTCTTTGTTATATCTTTCTTTTAGCCTCGCCATTATCGGGTTACCTCAATTTAATCAATGATCTCATTACAGCTGCGGCAGAACCTGGCCCTGTTGCCGTCTTCAAGCTCCCGGTATCCCACCCGGGCCGGCTTGTTGCATTTATTACAAATAATCATCACGCTGGAGACATCGATGGGCGCTTCCAGCTCGATGATGCCGGCCTGCCTTGTTTTTCCCTTTGTCTTGGAATGCCGCTTGATCAGGTTGAAACCTTCAACGATAACGCTGTTCTGCTCGGGCAATGCCTTTCGCACCTTGCCCTTTTTACCCTTGTCCTTGCCGGCTATGATTAAAACGTTGTCGTTTTTGTGAATCTTCATATCACAGCACCTCGGGCGCCAGAGAAATAATCTTCATAAAATTTTTGTCTCGCAACTCTCTTGCCACCGGCCCGAATATACGGGTACCCTTGGGATTACCCTTGTCATCGAGTATCACGGCGGCGTTATCATCGAACCGCACATAAGACCCATCCGGCCTGTGGTGGTGTTGTGCAATCCTGACGATGACCGCCTTGACAACATCGCCTTTCTTAACTACGCCTCCCGGTATGGCGCGTTTGACGCTGCAGGTAATTACATCGCCCACAGAGGCATAGCGCCTGCGCGTGCCGCCCGGCACTCCGATGCACATCACCTGGCGTGCGCCGGTGTTGTCCGCAACTTTCAATCTGGTATTAGGCTGGATCACTTTAGCTCTCCTGCTTTTCCTCTGGCAGGTCGTCTTTTAAGGCAACGACTATATCTGCCTTTTGTATTATCTCCACGACCCGCCAGTTTTTATCTTTGGACAGGGGCCGTGTCTCAACTATTCTGACAACGTCCCCGACGTTGCATTTATTCTCCTCGTCATGGACCTTAAAACTGGAGGAGTGCCTGACCACCTTATGGTACAGAGGGTGTCTGCGCAGGTTCTCAACGCGCACGACAACCGTCTTATGCATCTTATTGCTGGTGACCTTACCGATCCTGGATTTTCGGTTCTTTTCCATTTTTTACTTCTTGCCAAGCTCACGTTCGCGAATAATCGTGTTTATCCTGGCGATCTTTTTCCTGACCTTGGGCAGTTCACGGTGATTGACCAATTGCCTGGTCTCCAGCTTGAAGCGCAGGTTAAACAGCTCCTGGTGAGCTTCCTCCAATTTTTTTTGCAGTTCGGCGTCACCCAACGCCCTGATTTCAGTTAGTTTCACCTTTTACCACTTCCTTGAGAGTCTCGCGTGCTACAAACCTTGTTTTAATCGGCAATTTATAAGCGGCCAGGTTCAGCGCTTCTTTGGCCAGATTCTCTTTAATCCCGCCGACCTCAAACATGATCCTGCCGGGCTTGACCACGGCTACCCAGTGGTCCACGGCGCCCTTGCCGCTGCCCATGCGCGTCTCAGCCGGCTTCTTGGTAACGGACTTGTCCGGGAACACCCGTATCCATACCTGTCCTCCTCGGCGCAGGTAACGCACAATGACACGGCGTGCGGCTTCGATCTGCCTGGCTGTAATCCAGTGAGCTTCCTCGGCCTGCATGCCGTAGTCGCCGAAGTTGATCGTATTACCGGATTGTGCCTTACCACGCAGGTGGCCGCGGTGGCACTTACGATACTTCACTCGTTTCGGTTGTAACACTTTCTCTCCTTACTTCGGGGATAATGTTGCCTTTATATATCCACACTTTAACGCCGATATTGCCCATGGTGGTGTGGGCCTCGGCCAGGCCGTAATCGATATCCGCGCACAGTGTGTGAAGCGGCAATTGCCCGTCGTGAATGGTCTCACGTCTGGCTATTTCAGCGCCGCCCAGCCTGCCCGCGCAGCTGATCTTGATGCCCTTGGCCCCGGCCTGTCTGGTCTTAAATGCGGCCTGTTTCATGGCACGCCTGAAAGCCACGCGGCGCTCCAGTGAATCAGCGATATTGCGGGCTACCAGAGCGGCCTCCGTCTCAGGCTGCTCAACTTCCTTAATAGACAGTTTAACCTTCTTACCGCATTTTTTCTCCAGTTCGGACCTCAGTTCTTCAGCGCGCTGGCCGCCTCTTCCGATTACGATGCCCGGCCTGGCAGTAAAAATCGTCACCACTATGTCGTTTCCCTGACGGTCGATCTCAACCCTGGCTACCGCGCCCTCGCGCAGCCTGCGTTTGATCTCTTTGCGCAACTTGAGATCATCGTGGATGGCCTCAAGGTAATGTTTTTCATCGTACCATTTAGCCTTCCAGCCGCGTATGATCCCTATGCGAAAACCGTAGGGGTGAACTTTATGTCCCACTTATTTATCCTCCTCGGAGACGAAAACCTTGATATGCGTTGCGCGCTTTAATATTGGGCTGAACCGGCCTCTGGCCTGCGGTCTATACCTTTTCAGCGTCCTGGCTTCGTCAGCCGTGATATATACAACCTTCAATTCGGCCGGGTCCATCTGGAAATTGTTCTCTGCATTGGAAGAAGCCGATTTAATCACCTTGGCAACGGCTTTGGCGGCAGGAGTAGGCGTGAATTTCAATATATTCAGGGCGTCTTCAACTTTCTTACCCCGAACCATATCCACCACAAGTTTCATCTTGCGGGGAGGGATGCCTATATCTTTAGCAACTGCTCCTACTCTCATTTCTTACCTGCTTATTTCTTCTTAACCGGCGCTGCAGCCGTGGCCTTTCCCACATGACCGCGGAATGTGCGGGTCATGGCAAACTCGCCCAGCTTGTGCCCAACCATATTTTCAGTGATGAAAATGGGCACATGCCGTCTGCCGTCATGCACACCGATGGTGTGTCCGATCATCTCGGGCATGATGGTGGAAGACCTCGCCCAGGTCTTGATAACCTGCTTGTCCCCACTCTTATTGAGCGCTTCAATTTTTTTCAGCAGCTTGGGATGACAGTATGGGCCCTTTCTCGCTGAACGTGACATTCTTAATTTACCTCTTTATTTAGCTGCGTAGCGGCGCCTTACAATCAATTTATCGGATGCCTTACCCACGCGGGTTCTGTGTCCCAGGGCAGGCTTGCCCTGCGGTGTCTTGGGCGCCATACCGCGCGGCGCCCTGCCTTCACCGCCGCCGTGGGGGTGGTCGCGCGGGGTCATGGCTGAGCCTCTGACCTTGGGGCGGCGTCCCAACAGACGGGTTCGACCGGCCTTGCCTGATTTTATATTCTGATGATCCAGGTTCCCGACCTGCCCGATGGTGGCCCGGCACTCGTTCATAAAGCGGCGGACCTCGCCCGACGGCAGACGAACCGTGGAATACCTGTCTTCCCGGCCGAGCACCTGGGCTCCAGCCCCGGCGCTGCGCACTATCTGGCCACCTTTATTGGGTTCGAATTCCAGATTATGCACCGTTGTGCCGGCCGGTATGTTGCCCAGCGGCAGGCTGTTGCCCGGCTTTATCTCGGCGCTGTCGCTGGCAAGTATGGTATCGCCAACACTCAGTCCCAGCGGGCACAGCATGTAGCGCTTGTCACCGTCGGCGTAAAAAATCAGGGCTATGCGGGCGGACCTTCCCGGGTCATACTCGATGGCCGCGACACGGCCCGGCACTCCCAGCTTATCCCTCTTAAAGTCGATTATGCGTGTCTTTCGCTTGGCGCCACCACCCCTGTGACGCGTGGTAATCACACCCCTGCTGTTGCGTCCCGCCTTCCTTTTCTGCGGAACCAACAGGGCCTTTTCCGGTACCGTCTTGGTGATATCGTCGAACGATATCTTGACCATTCCACGGCGCCCGGGGGATGTAGGGCGAAATGTCTTTAAAGCCAAATCTAACTACTCCTGCTTTAAGAGTGGCGT
>JBAZLT010000127.1:0-5448 GCA_041650115.1 Dehalococcoidia bacterium
GCACGCCTGAGCGGGCCGGTTATGCTGGCCGATGGATGCAGCGTGGGCGCGCAGGCTCATATCACCGGCCCGGCCGTCATGGGCCGCGGATGCCGCATAGCTGAAGGCGCGGTCATCGAAAACTCACTGCTGTGGGACGACGTCACCGTTGCCGAGGGTGCGATCGTCATTAACAGCATTATTGCCAGCGGTGCTAAGATAGATAAAGGGCAACGCCTGGAAGGGCAAACCATTAACCACAGGGCGCCAACTGCATAATAATCTAATATATTGGAGGCAAGATGGCTGACAATGTAAAAAGCGTTAGCGAAAAGGAATTCAAGGCAAACGTGCTGGACGCGGCCCGGCCGGTGCTGGTGGATTTCTGGGCGGTGTGGTGCGGACCCTGCAAAATGATCGCGCCGCTCGTTGACGAGCTGGCCGGCGAATACAAGGACAGGGTGGAATTCGCCAAGGTCAACGTGGACGAGGCGCCGAAAGTGGCCTCCAGCTATAACGTGATGAGTATTCCCACGCTTATCGTATTCAAGGGAGGCAAGCCCTTCGAGCAACTGGTGGGCTACCGCCCCAAGAAAGACATACAGAAACTTCTGGATAAGGCCTTGGCTTAGCGGTGGGCCAGTTAAGCGATGTCACCTATTGGACAGCATTCATAGCCGGTCTGCTGTCTTTTGTTTCGCCCTGCGTCCTCCCGCTGGTGCCCGCCTACCTGGCCAACCTGGCGGGGACATCTGCAATTGAAACGGGCGCCGCCCGCAGGGTCTGGCCTACGCTGCTGCACAGCGTGGCCTTCGTGCTGGGCTTTTCCATCCTCTTCATACTGATGGGCGCTTCGGCCGGGCTGATCGGGTCCTCCATCATCGCATACTCCGATACCCTGCGCATTATCTCCGGTATAGTTATCATCATTTTCGGTATCTTCCTCATAGCCGCCTATAAAATACCCTGGCTCAATTACGAGAAACGGCTGCATTTGCAGGGGGCGCGCAATCCCGGCTATCTCAGGTCGCTGCTGATCGGGGCAGCCTTCGCGGTGGGATGGACGCCCTGCATCGGACCCATCCTCGGCTCGATCCTCTTTATCGCGTCCTATACCGGCGAGACGGTCAAGGGCGCCGCACTGCTGGCCGTCTACTCCCTGGGCTTGGGCATACCTTTCCTGCTGATCGGCCTGGCCTGGAGCTATATAGTGCCTTTCTGGAGCGGCATCAACCGCCACCTGGGCCTCATTTCGATCATCAGCGGCGTATTGCTTATAATAGTCGGTATATTGATGCTCACCGGCCAGCTTACCTGGCTCAGCCGGTTTGCAACCTGAATGCGTTATAACAGGAGAAAGACGTCCATGAAATTTGCATTGCCCGTCATCCTCACGGCGCTCTGCTGCGCCGTCCTTCTGTCCGCCTGCGGGACGCCTGCAGTGTCATGCCCCAAGATCGGCGACAAAGCGCCCGATTTCACCCTTCCCGGTATTGACGGGACAAACCATAGTCTGAGCGACTACGCAGGTAAACCCATTGTGATCAACACCTGGTCGACCAGTTGTATCGAATGCAAAGCAGAGATGCCGTATTTTAAAGAAATTCTTCAACAGTATGGTCCAAAAGGTCTGATCTTATTATCAATAAATACTTCTGACAGCATTAATACAGCGAAGCAGTATCTTAGTAAGAATGATTACAATTTTATAACTCTAATTGACAAGAACTGGGTAATATACAAGCAATTTTGCTGCCCTAGAACCCTTGATCCAAATACTTTTTTTATAGGAACGGACGGCAATATCAAATCTATCAAGATCGGCAGCTTTGCCGACAAGGAGGAACTGATCAGCGAAGTCCAGAAGATCATGCCGTAGCGCATATGGCCGATCAGTACTTCCGCCATTAACGGTGAACATCATGGATTTTTCAAAGTTAAACCGCTTGCTCTGGATTGCCCTGGCCGTAATAATCGTAGTGATTGCGGCTGCAGCTGTGGCGGACAGAGTGATGCATTCAGCAGTCCCTGCTACGGCCGCCGGCCCTGCGGCTGAACCTCCCGCACAGTCCGAGGTGAAAACAGGCACGAAGGTCGGCCTTGCCGCACCCGATTTCACTCTCCCGACCACGGATGATAAAGAGTTCAAACTCAGCGACTACCGCGGCAAAAACGTGATACTCAACTTCTGGGCCACCTGGTGCGGCCCCTGCCGCCTGGAAATACCGGCTTTCAAAGAGCTGCATGAAACATACAAAGACGGCGACACCGTGCTCGTAGCTGTAAACTCGCTGGACAATCTGGACAGCGCGTTATACTACGCCAAAGCCAACGGCCTGGATTTCATTATTCCCGTGGACCCGCGCGGCGTTGTATCCGGCCTGTATAATATCCGGGGCATGCCGACTACGTACTTTATCAATGACAAAGGCATCATCACGTCCATTAAGATCGGCCCATTTATCGGCATTAACGAGATAGAGGAGCGTATGGATTCATTCAAATAAAGCTGACCGGACATTAAAATTCAGTTATAATATGTCAAATACGGTTTGTTAACATGAGTGATAATCACAGCATGCTCAAGAAAGTTGAGCTGGACAAATGACGCGAGGAACTGGCTCTGCTGCAGAGCCGTTTCAAAGTGGGAGAGATCGGAAGCGACGTGTTTGATTCCGAGAGCAAGATCCTGCTCAACAGGATAAGCCTGCTTGAAAAAGAGGTTAATAAAATTCCCCTGTCTGCAGGCGAGAAATTAAAAAAACACCGGGCGCTCATAGTCATTATCGCTGCAGTGCTGCTCGGCCTGCTGCTTTGCGTCGCGGTGATACTGCTGGTGCCGAGGACGGGCACGGGCGTGGGCAATATCGCCCCCGACTTCGTCATGCAGATCAGCGACGATAATACCACGGCGCTCAGCTCCTTCCGCGGGAAAAATGTCCTGCTGGTCTTCTGGGACAGGGATTTCTGGGATGACCGGTTCTTCAGCGTAAACGGCGTGGAGCGCAGGCTGTATACACCGGATAAGCTTAATGAGCTCCTGAATAAATATCCCGGCGGTGACCTGGCCGTCATCGCAGTGGCCTCGGGCGCGGACAGCAGCGAGATAGATGAACTGGTAAAGCAATATGAAATAGCCTTCCCGGTCATCAGCGATACGTCGGGCAAGCTCCGTTCAAGCTACAACATCTCCTATGAGCCCACCAGCATTTTTCTGGACAAGAACGGAATCATAAGAGCCAGGGTGGAGGGTCCCATCACGACCCTGTCCGACTATGAGCAGATCATCCACGCAGCCGGCAGCGGGCGCAGCCCTAATACGGCGCAGGCGCCCATAACCAATGTGATCGTCCAGTCCGGTAACGAGAAAAAAGCCACGGTATCCTGGAGCACCTCGCTGCCCACCACCACGCAGGTCGACATCGACGGAAAGAACATACTGACTGTGATAACGCCCGCTCCGGTCACTCTGCATGCGCTCAACATCAATGACCTGTCTCCCAGCACCTCATACCATATAAGGATACTTTACAACGTCAACCAGGTTAATGTGTCGGAGCATTCCTTCAGCGCGCTGGCCGATACCATAGTCTCCAAACGCTATCTGGCAACCACTTCGGGAACGGATTCGAGCTACCCCGAGATATCGGGGGCCGGCACCAGCATGCTTACCGATACGTCCATACTGGTAACATGGAAGACCGACGAACCCGCCGGCGGCGAAGTCGATTTCAGCAGCGGCAATGACATGATCGGCACTCAATCCCAGGGGAACGGACTGACCATCTGGCATACGGTCAAGCTCGACGGCCTGAAGCCCGAGACCGAGTACATTATAAAGATCAGGTCCAAAGACGCCAGCGGAAAGGAATCGCTCCAGGACCTGGCTCCGGTCAGGACGCTGAGCATGGTGGAGACGGGCCCCCAGGTGGGCAAACGGGCGCCCGACTTCAGCCTGACATCCCTGGACGGCACGGAGTATACCGTGAGCCAGTTCCAGGGCCGCAAGGTCATGCTCAATTTCTGGCTGGAAGGCTGCCGCCCCTGCGAACTGGAGATGCCCATCATTCAAACTGCCTACGACAAATACGGACGCGACGAGCTTGCCATACTGGCTGTCAGCGTGCGCGGGGACCCGGAAAAGGTCAAATATTTCGTAGCTAACCAGAGCTTAACCTTCCCCGTACTATTGGATAACGATGGCCAGGCGGACGCCCTTTATAAAGGTCCGGCCTTCCCCACCACCTTCTTCATAGACTCCACCGGCATTATCCGTGAGATCAGAACCGAACGATTCCAGACCCTCAGCGAGATCGATGACGCGCTGTCCAAATTGGACTGTTGCAAATAGCCCTGTTTAACGGGTTGAGGGGACTACAATATGGGTAACAGACGTCATTACATTACCTGGCTGGTGGTGCTCGCCACGCTCTTTGCCTTAGGCTCTGGCGGCTATATGCTCATCGAGCACTGGGATTTCTTCGACTCTTTCTATATGACGGTGCTTACCATCGCCACGCTGGGCGGCGAGGTGCACCCTCTCACCAGTAACGGCCGCCTCTTTACCATCATTCTCACGCTATTCGGTGTAGGCACCGTCATTTACATCCTCACAAACATCGTTCAGGTGACGCTGGAAACTGAGTTCGGATCGTTCAGGAGGTCCCGCATGGAAGCCAGAATCAGGAAGCTTGAAAACCACTTCGTGCTGTGCGGCTACGGACGCGTGGGCGAGGCCATAGCCGGCACGCTTTTAAAACAGAAGTCCGACTTCGTGGTCATAGACCATAGTATCAACAGCTACAACCAAGCCGTCCAGGACGGCTGCCTGGCCATCATGGATGACGCCACCAAGCACGATGTACTCAAACGCGCCGGCATCGAGAAGGCCAGGGGGATGATCACAGCCTTCGGCGACGATGCCTATAATACCTATGCCGTGCTGACCGCACGCGAGATCAATCCCATGATGACCATCATCGGACGTGCCAACAACAGCGACGCCGTGCGCAGGCTTAAACAGGCCGGCGCCACTCATATCATCCTGCCCGAGGTGATCGGCGGACAGCAAATGGCGCGCCTGGCCCTCAAACCGACCACGGTGCAGTTTATAGAGACGGTCCTGGCCGACAACGAGGGCGAGTACCTGGTGGAAGAGGTCTTTATCAACGAGAATTCAACGCTCATCGGTAAGACCATCAAGGATATCGAGGAGAGGTTCACGGGCGTACGCATCATGGCTATCAGGGAGAAGGACGGAGATATCGTCATCAATCCCGCCCTCAATACATCAATCGAGATGGGCGGCAGCCTCACCGCATTCGGTACAATGCAACAGCTTCAGGAGATCGAAGACTGCTGCTCTCTCACCCGTGACAGCAGGGGACACATTGTGCCCGACCTGTAGCTTCCAGCCCGCAGCCTCAAGTAAGATTAACAGGTAATTGCTCTCCCGGCTCAAGGGCCTTC